>DASPIL010000104.1 GCA_035629175.1 Verrucomicrobiia bacterium
ACCCGTTGGCAAACGGGATTTGAACAGGAGGACGCAGAGATAGCGGAGGAAGATGGTTGGTGAGGCAGATGAAAAGATGAAACGTTCCTCCTCCCCCCGGCCCCCTCCTCCGGCTGCGCTCGGAAGAGGGGGAGAGGGACAAGGATTGAAACGGAAAACGTTTTTACGTCAATTACGCTGCTTTCCGTAAATTTCCAATCCGATTTCGTGTGATTGGTGTGATTCGTGGTTTTCCGATTCTTTGACCCGTGGGCAAACGAATTCTTCACCAGCAGGACGCAGAGATGGCGGCGGAAGACGAATGGGCCTGCAGCAGCCAAGCTGCATTTATTTAAATCGAGGGGAACTTCCCTGCTTGTCCGAGGGCGCCGATTGCCAACCGAGGAACGGGTCGCTTAAGCTTCGAGCCGTTGAATTCACTCGTCCGCCATATCGAAGTCGCAGGCGCCTGGGCGCCGCTCCTCTTCGTGCTGCTGTTCATCGCCGCGTCGCTGCTGATGATCTGGCGCCTGGAATGCATGAACGCCGGGGGCCTGGAGGGAACCGTCCTGGGAACGCTCATCATGCCGTATTGTTCAGGCATCGGAAACCTCATGTTCGCATTCGTTGTCGCTCGGGCCGGCAGCTCGGGATCCGAAGTGATGACGAACTCGCTCGTCAACAACGTGACCAACATGACGCTGCTGCTCGGGCTGCCTGCAATTTTCTGGCGGATGAGCCTCTCGCCGCGCAGTGGCGGCAAAAAGAAAAAGCGCTCCGGCACATCGGAGCATCGCACGAATCGCCTCTCACTCCTGCTCACGCTCACCGCCGTGTTCGTGTTCACAGGCGCCGTGTGGGCATTGGCACGCGATGGCAAACTCGATTTCAACGACGGGTTGGTGCTGATTGGATTGTTCTTCTTCTGGCAGATGTTTCATGTCTTCGAGGTTCTGAAATCCAATGCGCGGCAGAACAAGTCCTTTGATGCGATGCTGCCCATTGACCTGCTGCTGCTGGGACTGGGAGCGTGGGCCACTTACATCAGCATCGAGTGGCTCGTCACGTGGGTCCGGCAAATTAAGACTGGCGGGTTCATCAACGCAGACAACCTGGGGTGGCTGAGCGGGTGGTTGATGGTTCTGCCCAATGGCCTCCTCGCGCTGTACTACGGCTGGCGTGGAAACCCGGAAATTGTTTACACCTCGCAGGTCGGTGATGGACACATCTGCATTCCGTTGTGCGTCGGAATTTTCGCGCTGCATCAAACAGTCGCCGTCCCGGCAATGTTCGAAACCGGGATGCTGCTCCTGTTCGGCGCGACCATTCTCCACGTCCTGTGCGTTGCCCTGTTCGGCGGGCTTCCGCGCATCGTGGGATGGGTTTGCGTCGGAGCCTACTGCGTCTTCATCTGGAAGGGTCTTCTGAACTGAGGGTCAGGCCGCGTCAGCAAGGGGACTGGCGCGCAAATGATCGGCCAGTTCAGCGAACGGCACCTGCGCGTTCAACCATCGGGAATTGAGGGCGATCTCGTTCATCGAAGCCCGCGTGTTATTGCAGATGAGGTAGAGCCCCCTGCCAAGCACGATGAACGCTTCAAAGAGCGTGCCTGTTGCGTGCCGGGTGAATTCAAAATCGCCGGCTGAATACCGGCCATTCAACAACTCGGCACGCAAGGCGCCGAGGTCGCTAACGAAGCTGGCCAGAAAGGCGTCATTGCGAGGGCCCTGATACCAAAGGATTTGCGCCTTGTGTTGGGCGACCGAAACGACGGCCCATTCGTCGAACACCACTGCGCCGTAGCGGTCGTTCATCTGGCGTGCACAATTCTCCACCTGATTCCGAATTTCGAGCAAAGTCATAGGATTCAACAACGATCTTCGCGAAAAGCGGAGCAGGTTCAACGCCAGCAACGGCGCCCGTAAACAACCAAGCCGGAACGATTCCGTTCAACCACGGAAGGACAGAAGGTTTCGAAACCTTCTTTACGCGATGTGCGATTCGAAATCGGCCATAAGACACTGACCGCCTTTTAACGAGACACTTTTCAAGCTGTAGGAAATGACCGAGCCAGATAACTTGAAGTCGATGCAGGAACAATCGCAGTGCGCAGGAATTCCGTGGCGGGCCGAAGCCCTCCGCGTGGGCTGCCTCCTCGCGTTCGTCATCAGCGCCGCCTGCGTTGCGCGTGAGGGGTTGCACGATTCCGACAACAGCATGATTGCCATGCTGCTTCTGACCGGGGTAATCGCAACCATCGCTTCTGCTTCGCGCGCTTGGCCTCTTCAAAATGTCGCCTGGGCGGCGTTGGTGATTTCGGTTGTAGCGGGCGGCGCCCACGCAATTGGAGCGCTCACGGGCATTGTGTTTGGACCCTTTGTTTTCACCGACGCCGCAGGGCCGCGGCTCTTCAGAGTTCTCCCTGCAGCAATCCCTGCAATCTGGGTGGTCGTGATCCTCAGCTCCCGCGGCATGGCGAAGTGGGCACTGCACCCTTTCAGGAATCATCGCATCTATGGCTTTTGGCTCGTTTGCATCGCTTCGTTGTTGAGCGTTGTTTCGATCGCCGCCATTGATCCCTGGGCGAGCGGGCCGCGGCGCTTTTGGATGTGGAAAAGCACCCTGCCCGTCACATGGCACGGAACTCCCCTCACCCTGTTTGCGGGATGGTTTGCCACAAGCATTGTTTGCATGACATTCGTGACCCCGATGTTGATTCACAAAAAGCCGGGTGCGCAACCCGTCGACTATGGTTCCCCGATGGTATGGCTGGCTTTGGATGCCACGTTTGCGCTACTTCTCCTTCGGATGCAGTTCACGCTTGGCGCTGCGGTCATTGTCGCTGCAGCCTTCGCCTGCGCAGTTCCCCGTCTTGGAACAATGTTGCTTGGGAAAACGCCGCCGACTCAGAGCAATCGACGCGTGTAAAAATTATTCCGGTTCTGGCGGCGGACCTGGCAACCGGATCAGCCGCACCTTGGAGACGCGAGTGCCGTCCATTCCGTCGACCCGCAATTCGAACTGCCCGACGATCACGGTGTTCCCCTCGCGTGGAAAACCGCCCAGCCGCTGTGTGATCCAGCCGCTCACGGTCGTGATGCCCTCGTCGCGAAGTGTTTCCCCCACGATCTCCTCGAGGTCGTGCAATGGAAGCGCCCCCGCGACGTCCCACATCCCTTCGTTGATTCGCGTGAGGAGCGGATTTTCCTGGTCAAACTCGTCCTGAATCTGGCCCACAATTTCTTCAAGGATGTTTTCCAACGTCACCAATCCCATCGTGCCGCCATATTCATCCACGACAATTGCGAGGTGCGACTTGCGTGCGAGAAATGTCTGCAGCACGCGTTCGAGCCGCGCAGTCTCGGGAACGTAAATCAGCTTGCGGGTGACGGGCAGCAGCTCCGCCGCTGAGCGCGCCTTCAGCCGCATCGCGAAAAGGTCCTTGAAATGCACAACCCCCAGTGTCTTGTCGATGTCTCCGGCCTCAGTCAGCGGGAATCGTGAATAGCGGGTCTTTTCCGCCACCTCCATGCATTCAGCCATCGTCGCTTCCGTGTCGAGAACGGTGATTTCCTGTCTTGGGCGCATGACCTCGCGAACCGTGCGCTGGCGCAGGTCGAGGGCATTCAAAACAATCAGTCTTCCGAAGGGCAAAGCCTGTGAATATTTCTGCGACTCACCCACAATGAGGCGCAACTCCTCCTCGGAATGCACGAGTTCACCCTCCGTCACTGGCTCGATTCCGAAACGCCGCAGCAGCCAGTTCGCCGTTTGATTCAGAATCCAGATCAACGGAAATGAAACCCTGTAGAAGACATCGAGCGGGATCGCCACCCACATGGAAGTCTGGAGCGATTTGCGGATTGCCAGCGACTTGGGCGCAAGTTCGCCTGCCACAATATGAAGAAACGTGATCGTCGCGAATCCGACGATCACCGCGATGGTATGTTGCGCTTCAGGGGATTCGACCTGGAAGAATCGGATGACCGGTTCCAGCAGTACAATGAACACGGGTTCGCCAATCCAGCCGAGTCCGAGACTGGCGAGCGTGATGCCGAGCTGGGTGGAGCTGAGGGCCGCGTCGAGGTTGCGCAAAATCTTGCGGGCGACCTTGGCGCGTCGCTGTCCTTTGACAACAAAGCTTTCGAGCTGCGTATCGCGCACCTTCACGAGCGCGAATTCCGCGGCAACGAAGAATCCGTTCAGGAGCACCAGGAAGATCACAGCGAGGATCTTCCAGCTGACCGCCACGATCGCGGGCCAATCCATCAGAGTTTTACCTCCCCGAACACCGGTTTCAGGATGTCCTCGAGCGTTACAATTCCAATCTCGCGTCTATCGCGCGACAACACGATTCCCATTCGCTGGCCGCTGCGCTGCATCTGACGCAGGGCGATTTCCAATCGCAAGTCTTCATCCAGGTAAATTGCGGGACGAATGAAACGGGCCATGGGCTTTAACGGGTCAATGGCGGGTTCAAACAGCAAGGCGTTCAGGCTGACGAGGCCAACGATTCGACGCTGCCCATCGCGGCTTCCCCAAACAGGCACGCGGGTGAACTGGTGTTCGCGGCATTCCTCCAGGACGCGGCTGACAGGCCATTCGGCTTCCGCGGTGACCACCTGCTCCAACGGACGAACGATCTGCCGCACCGTGGCGCTTTGCAGATCCAGCACGCGATTGATCATCGTGCGTTCCTCGCTGCTGAAGGCCTGTGCGGATTCCTGCATGATGTGGCGCAACTCCTCGCGATTTCCGAAGAGGTGACGCTTGAAAGCGCGACCACCGCTCACGCGCAGCATCACGGAAGAAGCGCCTTCGACGATTGCAACGAGCGGCCATAACACAAGATGCAAAATCCGGAACGGCTGCGCCATCGCCAGGCACAGGCGATTGGGAAACGTGCGGAACAGCATCTTCGGCAGCAGGTCGAACAGCGTGTAAAACAGGAACACGACGCTCGCGAACAGGAGAATAAAGGCGACCCGCTGTTGCGGAAGTGCACGATGCAATAAATAGATGGCCCAGCCGAAGATGAAGAAATTCGCGGCCGTGTTGCCGACGAAGATCGTCCACAGAAAGTTTTCTGGATTCTCCAGATATCGGTAAAGCAATTGTGCCGAAGCACGTCCCGCACGCATCTGCTGCCGAATGCGAACGCGGCTGAGAGCGAATACTCCCGCTTCCATGCCAGACAGCAGGAACGACCACCCCAATGCCACCAGGAGCAAGGCCCAGATCAAGGGATTGTCCGTCATCGAACGACCTCCACCAGTAATTCCCTGACGCGGCGCTCGTCTGTGAGAACCGCGGTAAGCTTCAGCCCGTGAAACAATGCCGAATCTCCCGGTGACGGAACCACATGCAACAGCATCGCCAGCAATCCTCCCATTGTTTCAACTTCGGCGACGTTCCCGAGGGGCGGATGTTCACGCCGAAAATCATCGAGCCGCATGGTTCCGCTGACGCGCCAGCGGCCCTTGCCCAGCTTCTCCATGATGAAGCGTTCAGTTTCCATTTCCGGCCGGATGCGGCCGATCATCTCCTCCAGGATGTCTTCAGTCGTTACCAAGCCGGCCGTCCCGCCGTATTCGTCGAGCACGACCGCCATTCCGCGCTGCTGCCGCTGGAGGCTCTTCAACAATTGGAGAAGGTTCATCGATTCCGGCACGAACGATGGAAATTCAATCGCATCCGCAAGGTCCACATTCGGATCCAGCAGCAGCGCCCGCGTGTTCAGAATGCCCACGATGGTATCCGGCGTTTCGTCATAGAGCGGCAGGCGGCGATGCTTGAATTTCTTGGCAGCGGCCACCATTTCCTCGATCGACAAATCGTCAGAAATGCAGGCGATCTGCGAGCGCGGCTTCATCACTTCGCGGGCGGTGCGCCGATCGAGGCTGATGATCTGCAGAATGATTTCCTTCTCGGACTGTCGCAACGATCCCTGCTGATAGGCGAGCTCGACGAGTTCGCGATATTCATCGTCGCTGAAGGCCACCTGCGGCTGAACGGATTCGGGAATGATGGAGCGCAGAATCGCGCTGTTAAGCTTCTGGGCGGTGACGCGAAAAACCCACGCGAGCTTTTCCAGCAACAGCAGCGGTCGAGCGACTCGCAGCGCCCACAACTCAGGGCGCCGGACAGCCAGCGTTTTTGGCAACACTTCGCAGCCGAAAAGGATCAGCACAAACAACAGCAGGATCGTAGTCCAGAGCGGCCAGTGTCCGCTTAGAGCCATCCAGAACGCCGTCGCGAGCATCGCGGCACTGGCGAAGGTATTGCCGAGGACCATGGTTGCAAGAAGGTCCTGCGGCTCGGACAGCAAGCGGGCGACGATGCCGCCGAGGTGCTTCTTGCGATCGGCGAGCTGGCGCACCTGCCAGTTGCTGAGCGAGAACAGGGCTGTTTCCGCGAGCGCAAAAAAGAAACTGGCGCCTGCGAAAAACAGCACCAGGACCGTCGCAATGACTGGGGCTGACTGCACGCCGCCAGAATGGAGAAAAGGATTGGCCAACGCAAAAGGCAAAAACCCGCGAGGCTTTTCGCAGCGCAGGCCTCCGAGTCTGTTGAATCGCCGTCCTTCGCAGCAGCCTACTGCGGAGAACAGGACAATTTGGAAACCTGTATAGCTGCGCAGGCGTTCAATGACCGCCTGCCTGCCCCTTGAGATACGTGCCCCAGCCGATGATGATCGTCGAAAGAATCAGGGTCACGACGCCGGCGGCGATCAGTCCGTGCGCCTTCTTGCTTGAGCCCTTCCACTCCTTAAAGATCCAGCCCCAGATCGTTGCGAAGATGATGATGCTCGCCATGTGCAACGTCCATGAGGCGAAGTCAAACTTGCCCATTTGTGTTGCGCCCATGGTGTAGAAAAAGAACTGGAAGTACCACGTGGTGCCCGCGAGTGCCGAGAAGAAATAATTCGACGCGCGCGGCACGCGAAGGTCGTTCGTTGTTGCTGTCACCTGCGCTCCCGTGCTGTGTTCGCCGCCCGCCGCCTGCAGCCCGGCATGTTCGGGACGCACCTGCTGCGCAAGGTATTGATAGCCGCTGCGATTCTTGATGTTCAGGTAGGTGCACCAGATGAAGTTGGTGGTGAAGCCGCCAAGCAGCAGGATGGGCAATGTGGGGAGGCCGGTCCAGATCTTGTCGGTGCCTGCGGCCAGCGATGCGGCGTCCATGCTCTTCCCCGCCTGCAGTGCAAACGCAAAGCATGCGCTCATGATTCCGCAGAAGGTCGCCACCAGGATTCCTTTTTTGAAATCGAATTCTTTGATCGACTCCTTCTTCTGCGCGGCCGGCATTTCCGATTCCTTCGTGTAGCCCGCAAGCGCGGCAATCCCAATGCCCAGCAAGCAGGTGGCAACACCGCCCAGGGTGATGATACCCGACTTATCCTGCACAACTTCCAGGATGCTCGGGCTTTCCGCGAACACAAAAAAGTTAGGGGTGAGCCATTTAAAAACTGGCGGCACAAGCGTGCCGAACGCTGCGCAGAATCCGAGCGCAACACCCGTCCCCAGCGATAGTCCGAGGTATCGCATGGTCAGTCCGTAAGTTAATCCGCCAAATCCCCAGAGCAGGCCAAACAAATATGTCCATGCCAGCGTTCGCGCCGACTGTTGCCCAATGACGCCAAACAGGTCGTTGGTCATGAAATAGGCAAACGCCCAGGGACAAAGCACCCAGGAAAAGATGCCGCCCACGAGCCAGTACGTTTCCCACGACCATTTCCTCACCGCTTTGTAAGGAACGTAAAAACTGCCGGAAGCAAGGCCTCCCAGCCAGTGCAGGACGACGCCAAGGAATGGAGACGGATTCATAGTCAGGTTGCTGCGTTACATTCGGGTTTCGGGTTCCGCGCCAGATTGCGTTCTGTTTCAGCGCTTGGACAGAACATTCGTTTCGTAGCTCTTCACTTCCGCCATCCACGCGCCGCCTGCAGGCACACCCTGCTTCATGCAGTAATAATCCCAGACCGCTCCCACAGGCAGCGTCTTGGTTTCTTCCATGAACGCGAGGCGCGACGTGTAATCGCCGGCCAGCTCGGCCACGCGCAATTCCTCAACCGGCGCCAGCAGCGCTCCCAGCAACGCGCGGCACATATTGCGCGTGCCAATGACCCATGCCGCCACGCGATTGATGGAGGCATCGAAATAATCCAGGCCGATCCGCACGCGGCCAGTGTAGCCGCCCCACACGATTTCCTGCGCCGTCGCGTTCAAATCGTCTGTCAGCGTCACCACATGGTCACTGTCCCACCGCACGCCGCGGCTGACGTGCAACGCAATCTCGGGCAGATACTGCAGCACTGCGGAAATCTTGTCGGCGATGCCTTCCGTCGGATGGTAATGACCCGCGTCCAGCGTCAGCAATTTCTTCCTGCTCACGGCGTATCCGAGGTAGAACTCATGCGAACCCACGACATAACTTTCCGATCCAATGCCGAACAGCTTGGGTTCGACTGCATCCACGTTGAGCCTGGGATCGATGCGTTTCGCGAACACCGCGTCGAGCGATTCAGCGAGGCGCGCGCGATAGCTTTTTCGATCTGCGGGCGTGTCCTTCATGCCGTCGGGAATCCAAAGGTTTGTCAGGCAGGAACTGCCCAATGCCTTGCCAATGGCGGCCCCGATCTCGCGGCATCGAATGCCATGCTCAATCCAGAACTGCCGGGTTTCCTTGTCGGGATGAGACAGGGTGAAACCGTCGGCGGACTTCGGATGCGCGAAATACGTGGGATTGAAATCGAGGCCGAACCCTTCTGCTTTTGCCCACGCGATCCAATTGCGGAACTGGTCGGCACCCAATTCATCTCGATCCACTTTGCGGCCGTTCATTTCGGCATAGCATGCGTGCAGATTAAAGCGATGCTTCCCTGGAATGAGCGAGATGGCTTTCTCAAAATCCGCGCGCAGTTCGTCAGGCGTCCGCGCTTTTCCGGGATAATTTCCCGTGACGGCGAGCCCGCCGCCCAGTTCCATCCCCTTGTTTTCAAAGCCGCCAACGTCGTCGCCCTGCCAGCAATGGATGGAAATCGGAATCCCCGCCAGCGCCTTGAGCGCCTTCTCCGTGTCCACCCCAAGCGCCGCGTAACGTTCGGATGCGAGCTTGTAGGATTTTTCCACGCTGGATTTGTTCAGCTTGAAGGAATGCATAGGTTTCGTGATTCGCCGCCACGCGCGGGCCAAGGTTCGAACCTGATTGCAACGGCGCTGCGCGTATTGGACGGACGCAATGATTGTGAAACGCACCAGATTTCTCCTTCACAAAGTGGCCAGACTTCAGCACGATCCTGCCACGTTGCGCAGCGCAGCGAAGCCACACTCATCGCCATGAAAGTGCAACGCTGAAAATCGACAGAAATGCTGACATTAAAGGCCAAAGACTGGTTCACGGACGCGTTTCCCCTGTCGGTCGAGCGGCGCGAACCGCAACCCGCGTTCCCTCCCCATAAGCACGAATTTTCCGAGATCGTCCTGGTGACTGCCGGCACCGCCCTGCATGTCACGGGCCACGATTCCTGGCGCCTCTCGGCGGGCGAGGTGTTCGTCATTGGCGGACCCCGGGTTCACGAATACCGCGAATTGGAGAAGCTTGCGTTGATCAACATCCTCTTCGATGCAGGGAAACTGCGCGTCCAACCGGGCGACCTCCCATCGATTCCAGGATATCACGCGCTGTTCACGCTTGAGCCGGTGTGGCGGCGGCGCGGGCAATTCACCAGCCGCTTGCGCCTTTCGCCTGCGGAATTGTCGGCGGTCCTGGGATTTGTGGACCAACTGGAAAGTGAATTGAAAGCGAGGCTGCCAGGGTTCGGCTTTCAATCCACGGCGCTCTTCATGCAGATTGTCTGTTACCTGTCGCGTTGTTATTCGCGATTCAAAGGTTCCGACTCGCGTGCACTGCTGCGAAGCGCTGAAGCCATTGCGCACCTTGAATCCAATTTCGCCGAACCGCTGAACCTGAACCGCCTTGCTGACATTGCGCACATGCCGAAGCGGACCTTCATCCGCTGCTTCCAGGCTGCCACGGGGAACTCACCGATCGCCTACCTCATTGAGTTGCGCATTCGGCACGCGGCGCGGCTGCTGCGCCAGACGAATGAGTCGGTGACGGACATTGCATTTCAGGTGGGGTTCAACGACAGCAATTACTTCACAAGGCAATTCCGCGCCGTGATAGGGCTGAGCCCGCGTGAGTATCGCAATCAGCAACAATTGCGGGAGTAACGTCACGCGGTCACGTGAGGAGCAGTTTCAAACCTGCGATCAGGAGCACCACGGCCAGCAACCGCTTGATCGCCTGATGAGGGAGGCGCCGGCTGCCGAGATACGACCCGGCAATTCCGCCCAGGACGGCCGCAACGGCAAATGGAACGACAAAGGCCGGGAACGAGGATGTACTGACGACATTTCCCAGCAGTCCCGCACTGGAATTGGCAAGGATGAAGACTGCGGACACGGCGGCCGCCTGTCGCGCGCGCGCCCATCGCATGAACAGCAGGAGCGGCGTGAGAAAAATTCCACCGCCTGTTCCCGTCAACCCCGACAACAATCCCAACCCTGCGCCAATTGGAACGGCATGCCACGGTGACGGTTCCTTTCGCACTGTGTCATCAGAAGGCTTCGCAAAAAACCGGGCAGCCGAGAACAGCAATACGGCTCCAACCAACACCTGGAACATCCGTGTGGGAAGATGAATATATCCGCCAAGAAAGGCGCACGGAATCGCGAGCACTGCGAACGGCCAGAAGAGACGGAACTGGAAATGCCCAGCGCGCCAAAATTGCCAGCTCGCGATGGTCGCCACAAGAATGTTGAGCACGAGCGCCGCCGGCCGAATCACGGTTGCGGCCACGCCGAACAGCGACATGATCGCGATATACCCGGATGCCCCGGCGTGACCCACGGAAGAATAAAGAAACGCGACCAGGAGAATGGCAAGGGACATAAAGGCCAGCTGGTCGTGGGACATTGCGCCTGTCTTTTAAGCGCGCACCTGCCTGGCCGCAAGTTCCCTCTCTTCAAAAGGACAGCGGTATAAATTGCCCGATCCCATAACCCGCAAAGATCGCCATCGCAACATCCCCGTCCCGCAGCGACCCGCCACGAGCGGCGATCCAGCCAACAACTCCTCCGCCCACCAACAACACAGTGCTCACTGCGAATGTGCACATCAACATCGCCAGAACGAAAAAGTTTGCGGAATACGCGTTCCGCAGCGCAAGGCACACGAACGCCAAGAGCGCTGTAACGGCAGCAAGGCTCCACCTTGGCAGGCGCAATCGTCGGACACCGGTGAGCATCAGCCAGATGACAGCGAATACAAGAAGCTGATAGGGAACGCGACGCCACTGGGGCATCACGCCAATCCAGGAGTTGAGCGTCAAAATGCCTGTGGTAAGAAGGATCGAGGGCACCATCCATTTCCGCGTTTGTGCGAGTCGCGGATGAAGTTCTGGCAGGCGAAACATCAGGACAAACGCGCCCGTCATGCCGAGGATCAACCCCACAAGGCGCCATCGCCACGCTGTGACAGCAGCGGGAGGGGGCTTTCCAACAGCAGCGCACGACGCTTTAACAGCCGCCCGCACGAGCAACGGATCGAAGGGCTCGAGGGCATGGTCGGACCAGGGAGAAATGACCACTGTCGCATTCGTGCGGGCTCGTAAAAAAGCGGGCCGAATGAATTCGTCAAAGAAGCCGGCCAGCAAAAGCTCCGGGGGACCGTCCTCGCCCAGCGGGTCTGCTGCACCGACGCCGATAAAGAGCCTCGGGCGAAACCCGGCTTCCCGCACGTTCCAGGCGCCGACACTTCCCCCCATCGAATGGCCAATGTAAACATCCACAGCTCGCAGTGTCCCCAGAAGCGCCTGTGGTTTCAGCAACAGGTTTGTGAGGGAACAAGGTTGGGGAGACGCACCATGTCCCGCTTGATCCACTGAATAGCAATCAAAGCCAGCGGCAGCCAGCGCCTCGCCAAAACGAAAGAAGTTTTCTTTTGAGCCGGTTGCTCCATGGGCCAGCAGCACCACAGGATGGAGCCCCGGAGTTTCACGAACGAATCGAATTGCGGGTGTGTTTGGCGTCAGCATTATTTTTTCAACACGGACACCTTGCTCGACAACCCGGGAAAGAATGCTACCCAGAATCAAGCATGCGACGCCTCCCGCTACCAACAGCTGATTGGCACGGGCATTCATGAGTTCTTTTCTTTGCGGCGGAACCATTCAGTGTCGGGCCGCTACCCGCACCTGCGTTCAGTAAAAATACCCCAATTCCCGCAGGCTGACGTAATCCTTCGGCCGATCCTGCGTGGCGCGCCCCAGAATCACATGATCGAGCACTTCAATCTTGAGCAACTGGCCGGCGCGGATCAAATCTCGCGTGACCTTCACGTCTGCTTCGGATGGTGTTGGATCGCCGCTCGGATGATTGTGCGCGAGAACTATTGCGGACGCGTTTGCAGCAATGGCGGGTTTGAAAACTTCGCGCGCATGCACAAGGATTGTATCGAGTGTGCCCTGCGAAATGCGTTCCACGCGGATCAATCGACGCCGCGTGTTCAGCAGAATGACCTGGAAATTTTCCACCGTGTAGGATCGATTCTCTTCGCGCAGGAGGTCCGCGATGCGTTCGGGATTATCCAGCGTTGGAGATTCCTGGCGGATTTCCGCTGCCATTCTCCGTGCCAGCGTGAACGCGCTCTTCAGTGCGATCGCCTTGTCGCGGCCGATGCCCTTGATCTGGCGCAGGTCTTCGATGGCGGCGCGCGAGAGGTTGTCGAGCGTGTTGAACTTGTGCAGCAACTGCTCCGCAACCTGGATGGCTGAAACGCCCTTCAGTCCTGTGCGAAGCAAAATGGCGATCAGTTCAGAATTTCGGAGAGCGTCAGCGCCGCATTGTGCGAGCCGTTCGCGTGGCCGTTCACTGTCTGGCATGTCCCTGATTCGAAGCCCCTCATGCATGCGCCGGATTAAACGGCAACCACGCGATCGCGTCAATGCCAGGCTGGAGAGCCGCCAAGTTGCCGCGGCTTCAAATCGCGGGTGAAGGGCGCGCAATCAAGTGCCACAATCTTCGCAATCTCGACACTGAAGCAGCCTGAAGGCTGCGCGCCTTCTTCAAGCCGTCTGCAACTCGCGCACCAGGAAGCGTTCGAACTCGCGATGGCAATTCGGCGGGATGCGCGCCTTGAATCGCGCAGAGTCACCTTCGTAATGCCGTTCCACCACCTGCGCAACTTCATGCAGCCGCGCAATTACATCCGACCGATCGTGCGGCACCGCCAGTTCCACAAACTCCCGGATCGGACGCAGCTGCGATCCCAGCTCCGCCAAAAGCGCCGTCATGTTTTCGCCGCTCGCTGCGGAAATCGGCACGCCATTCGGGTATCGCTCCATGAACGCGTGCAACTTCTCCCCACTTCCGTTCAGCGCATCGATCTTGTTGAAAACCATCAGGACCGGTTTGCCATCAGCTCCGATCTCCTGCAGCACGGATTCGACAGCCCTGATCTGTTCATCGGCTTGCGGATGACTGACATCTACAACATGCAACAGCAGGTCGGCTTCAACGACTTCCTCGAGCGTCGCCTTGAAAGCTTCGACCAGCCCGTGCGGCAGCTTGCGAATGAAACCGACGGTATCGGTGAGCAGGACATTCTGGTTCGTCGGAAGTCGAAGTCTCCGCGTCGTGGGATCCAGCGTTGCGAACAATTTATTTTCAGCGAGAACTGCCGCGCCCGTCAGCCGGTTGAGCAACGTGGATTTGCCCGCGTTCGTATAACCGACGATCGAAGCGAGCGGCCAGTTGTTCCGCTGCCGCGCCGAGCGCTGGATGTTGCGCTGGTTTCGAACGACGCCAAGATCGCGCTCGAGGCGATCGATGCGTTCCTGCACCTTGCGGCGATCCGCTTCCAACTGCGATTCACCTTCACCGCCACGCATGCCGATGCCGCCTTTTTGCCGCGACAAGTGGCCCCAGAAGCGGGTGAGCCTCGGCAGCAGGTGTTGCAATTGCGCGAGCTCAATCTGGAGCTTGCCTTCACGCGTGCGGGCGCGTTGCGCAAAGATGTCGAGAATCAGCGCTGTGCGATCCAGGACCTTGCAATTGAAAACCTTCTCGAGGTTTCGGCTTTGCGCCGGGGAAAGTTCGTCGTCGAAAACAACCGTGTCTACCTGATGCGTCCGGCAGAAGGCGGCAAACTCCTCTGCTTTCCCCTTGCCGATGAATGTCGTGGCGTTCGGATTCTCCAGCTTTTGAACCCCTTCCCCGATCACTTCGCCTCCAGCGGTGGCCGCAAGCTCGGAAAGTTCCTCCAGCGATTCCCGGTGCTCCCAGCTTTTCCGGGACTTGAGTTCAATGCCGATGAGGAAGACGCGCTCGGTCTTCGTGTTCCTTGTATCAATTAAAGCTTTCAACGAGTTGCGCTGGTCCTAATGTAAATCGCTGCAGCACCATACCATGTCCCTGGAAATAGAAAAGAGGGGGATGGATATTTGATTTTCAGGTTTCTCCGCTGTGCTGTCCCTGCCCCGCACAAAAACACCTGGGATTGAATCATAAATGGAGTGGCTTTAGCCCGGGATTTTGACACACTCCGCCCCGCAAATGAATCCGGTGATCAAACTATTGCTCGAGGGTGGCAGCCTCAGCACCGCGCAAATGGCGCAGGTGCTCAAGCTGTCCGAAGCCGACGTGAATCGCGAATTGGAGCAACTTAAAAAGGATCGTATCCTCCTGGGCTGGCGCCCTGTGCTCAACGTCAGCAACGAGGCCGCCGGAACAGTCCGCGCCGTCATCGAGGTCCGGATCACGCCCGAGCGGGGCGGCGGATTCAACCGCCTCGCCGAACGCATCAGCCGCTTCGATGAGGTTGAATCCTGCTATCTCATGTCAGGCGGCTACGATCTCCTGGTGTTCGTCAATGGCGCCACGCTCCAGCGCGTCGCAGCGTTTGTTTCCGAAAAACTTTCGTCGATCGAAGGCGTCCTTTCAACGGCCACGCATTTCATGCTGCGCTCCTACAAGGAACAGGGATTTCTCCTGGATGTTAAGACTGAGGAGAACGAGCGCCTGAAGGTCGCGCCCTGACCCGCTCAAATTTGAAATCTCAAATTTGATCCTCACATGGACACCACGCGTTTCATTGCCAAGCATGTCATTGACCTGCCCAGATCGGGCATTCGCGACTTCTTCGAGGTCGTTGCGAAGATGCAGGACGTCATTTCACTCGGCATCGGCGAACCGGATTTCGACACGCCCTGGCACATTCGCGAGGCTGCGATCTACGCCCTCGAAAAGGGCCGCACGCATTACACTTCGAATCTGGGCCTGATTGAATTGCGCCGGGAAATATCCCGCTACGTCGGCCAGCGGTTCGCGGTGAGCTACAATCCTGAGAACGAGATTCTCGTTACCGTTGGGGTTTCCGAAGCGATCGATATTGCGACCCGGGCGCTGATCAACCCCGGGGACAAGGTGATGTTTCATCAGCCGTGCTATGTGAGCTATCACCCGAGCATCACGCTTGCCCACGGGACTGCGGCGCCCGTTCCGACGTTCGCGAAGGACAACTTTGCCCTGACAGCCGAAGCATTGCGCGCGGCGTGGCAACCGGGATGCAAACTGTTGATGCTGAACCTGCCCTGCAATCCAACGGGCGGCACGTGCAATCGGCAGCAACTGGAAGCGATCGCGAAGTTTGCGATTGAGAAGGACCTGCTCGTCTTGAGCGATGAGATTTATTCCGAGCTGACCTTCGAGGGCGAACACGTCAGCATTGCGAGCCTTCCAGGGATGAAGGAACGGACAATATTCCTGCATGGCTTCTCGAAGGCGTTTGCTATGACAGGCTGGCGCATCGGGTACGGATGCGGCCCCGCGCCCCTCATCGAAGCGATGATGAAGGTGCATCAATATTCGATGATGTGCGCTTCCATCATCAGCCAGGAAGGCGCAGTGGAGGCCTTGCGGCACGGCGAAGAGCCGATGAAAGCCATGCGCGAGCAGTATCACCGTCGCCGCGATTTCATCGTGCGCAGGCTGAATGAAACCGGCCTGAAGTGCCACATGCCACGTGGTTCCTTTTACGCGTTCCCCGATATCAGCGTCACAGGAATGTCGGAGAAGGAATTTGCCGTGGGCCTGCTGCAGGCGGAACGCGTTGCGATGGTGCCGGGATCGGCTTTTGGAGAAAATGGCGCGGGCTTTTGTCGCGCCTGCTTCGCGACGAGCTACGAGCAACTCATCGAGGCGGGCGATCGCATCGAACGCTACGTGCAATCGATCAAGCGCTAAGACGACTTCGCCGGTTCGCCAAGGTTTCCACAACGCCAGCGAAATTGGTCGTCGCATCCAGTTCGATCCACTGGACTCCGGGGGCTTTGCGAAACCACGTCATCTGACGTTTCGCAAACTGCCGGGTTTTGACCTTCACAAGTTCGATCGTATCGGCCAAGGACCGGTCACCCTGCAGGTATTCAACCACCTGCCGGTATCCGATCGCCTGCATGGGTGTTGGATTCGTGGTCAAACCACGTTCAATCAACCCGCGCGTCTCCTCCACCAACCCCAGGTCGAACATCCGATCCACACGCCGGTTGATGCGATCCCTCAGGTCAGCTGGCAAGCGCGCAATGCCGAAAAAGTTCGGCACGGACGACGCGGAGGCGTCCCACGCCGCGCGCTGGGATGAAAACGGCTTGCCGGTCAGGCGTATGACTTCGAGCGCCCGCACAACACGGCGCAGATTCTTGCGGTCGATTTGCTCGTGGGTAATCGGATCGCGCTCCTTTAACTCGGCGAGCAACGTTTCCGGTTCCGCAGCTTCGAGCTGCGCGCGCAACTCAGGATCGGCCGGCGGAGCTTCACCCAGCCCGCCAAGAAACGCCTGGATATACAACCCCGTGCCGCCGCAGAAGATCGGCACGCGACCCCGCGCTCGAATGCCGGCCTCAGCCGCGCGCGCGAGCCTCACGAATTGCGCCGCGTCGAATGATTCCTCCAGACCGACAACATCGATCAGGTGATGTCGCACGCGTTGTTGCTCGGCGAGCGAAGGCTTGGCGGTTCCTATGTCCAATCCGCGATACACCTGCATTGAGTCGACCGAAATGATTTCGCCGTTAATGCGTTCAGCGAGGAGGATGGCAATCTCGGATTTCCCGACCGCAGTCGGCCCAGCGATGTAAACCGCGGCGGGTGGAGCCTGTGCAGGCGTTGCCATGGACCTCAACTGGATTTGGGAATCGCGGGCCGGCGCAAGACCACGAAAAGGGCTATTCCCGCCAGCAGGATACCAATGCTGATCAGATGCGCGGGCGTTAATGGCCCGTAAAGATGCGCCTCCGTGTAATCGCCGCGGAAGGCCTCCACAATCGACCGCGTGATGGAGTAGCCGATCAGGTATGCCGCGAAGACCTGCCCGTCGAACCGTTTGCGCCGATACAACCACGCGAGGCCGAGATACAATCCAAGGCTCAGCAGTGAATCATACAGTTGCGATGGATGAACGGCGGCGGCAACTCCGTTCAGCGGATGAGTCTCGTGGCCGGCAGGGTAACGCGCCGCCCAGGGAAGTGTGCAGACTTTGCCGTAACAGCAGCCATTCAGGAAACATCCGATCCGCCCGAAGATGTAGCCCAAGGCGATGCTTGGCGCGAGGGCATCGGCCATTTTCCAAAGGGGCAATTTCCGGAAGCGAACGTAAAGGATGCATGCGAGCGAAGCTCCAATCAGGCCGCCGTAAAAAACGAGGCCGCCGTGATGCACCATGAAAATTTCCCAGACGGGTTCGTCCGCAAACTTCTCCTTCCAATAGCTGACGACATGCAACGTGCGGGCGCCGACGATCGTGCCGATGATAATCCAGGGGCCGATATCCAGCACACGTTCGGGATTCAAGCCGTCGCGAATCCCTCGGCGGCTGGCAGTCCACAGGCCCAGGAGGAACGCGATGGCCATCATCACGCCGTACCAATGAACAGAAAACGACCCGATCTGGAATGCAACTGGATCCACGGCGGCAATCTAGGGGCAAACGTCCGCAGTTGAGAAGAAAATTGCGGGTAGGTTCAATCCGCAATGCCCGCACCTGAGCATCACGGAATCGGCGGAGGAGGCGGAGCTGGCTCGAAACCGATGGGCAGCGGGGGCTGGATGGGCGCGACCTCCACCAGGCTGCGCCACTCTTCGCGTTCCTCGGCTGACATCAACTTCCAACGTTCCGCATTCTTCAGAAACGCCTGCCGCTCGGGAAGGCTCAGGCTGGCAAATTTCTGGAAGGAGCGGATGCACTCCGCCCGCTGCTGGGGTGTCAGCTTCTCATACGCGGCCAGCGTTTTTTCCATCTGCTGTTTCTCAGCGTCGGTGAGTTTGTCCAAGGCCCGCGCTTTTTCTTCAGGCTGCAATTCAAAGAAGGCGCTGAAGCTCGCCAGCATTTTCTGGCGCTGCGCCTCTGGCAGGACCCGCCATGTATCGAGGCCCGCTTCAAGGCGCGCCCTTCGCTCGGGTGACATCTGGTTCAACACGCGCCTCCGTTGCTCGCGCGTCGCGGATTGAAGCTGACTGAAGTAACGCGCGGTCGTCTCGCTGTTCAGCAACTCCTCCTGGAACGTCGGCGGCAGCAAGTCCCATTGTTCCAGACGGCGCTCAACCAGTTCCCGCTGCGGCAATGGAATCACCGCGAGCCGCGCCGCACGATTGGTTCTTGGCTCGCTCATCAATGGCAGCAGGTACCAGCGCAATTCTGTCGCCTGCAGCCGCAGCTCACGCTCTGCGGGTTTCAGGGATTCATACTCGCGAACCTTCGCCAGGATCTGCCGCCTGAGTTCCGGCGGCCGGTTGCTCAACGATTGGCGCCGCTCCGATACAGGCATCGCCAGCAAATCCCGAAATTGTTCGACGGGAGATTTGCCCGACCCGCCCTCGGTTCCCGCGATCCGCTTTAGCGATTCCACGGATCGAGTGACGCCGCCCTTATCCTGCGCTTCAACGGCAAACATCAGCACCAACACGCTCAATGCTGCCACGATGCGTTGGGCACTGCGCCGGAGGCTGCCCTGCCCGTCCCGTGATATGCCGCGCGGGATCATTCAAACAACGCGAGCAATCGCTCATCGGGCTCGGGATTGGCGTTCAAGTGGCGAATGGCTTCAAAATCCTGCAACACCTCCGGGCTGGGCAGCGATACGACCCCCGAAACCGCCGTCAGGCTGCGGGCCATTTCGCGAGCCTGGACCTGTTGATGATGCGAGATGAGGCTGGCCGCTGCGAGCAAGGTAAGCACACCGCTGACAGCAAATGCAAGGCGAGGCAGGAGGCGGCGCCAGGACCAACTATTTGCGGATGTCGCGCGTGCGCGCATTTTCCCCTCGCGGTCAACGGCGTCGAGAACCCGCGCTGTAAAGTTGCTTGATAGCGGCGCGTTGGGAAGTCGCGAAAGACTTTCCGTCAATGCCAGTTCTGTATCAACCTCGGCAGCTGAATCACCATCTTCAACCGATGCGCGCCAGGCGGCCTCCTCGGCCGGGGTCAGGCGGCGGCGCCAGGCGAGTTCGCGCAATTGCTCCGGGTCGTTCATGTTTTCTTTCCTTTCAAAAACCAGGATTTCGAAAAAGTTTCACGATTTTGGTTCTGTCCACACTCCGCTGCGAAGGTATGGCTTCAGCTTTTGCTTGAGCGCCTCGCGCCCGCGGTGAATCAGCGATTTGGTCGCCGAGACGGAGCATCCGAGCACGCTCGCAATCTCCTCGTAGCTCATGTCTTCCTGACGGCATAGCAGCACCGCGGTGCGCTGGGTTTCCGGCAACTCCGCCAGGGCTTCATCGATCTTCTGCTCCAGTTCGCCGTGCAACAACGATTCCGGCGGGACAAAGGCTTTCCTGTCCTCCACCTGGTGCAGAGGCTGGTCGTCGAGATTCGGATTCGGCGCGTCCAGCGATTCCGCGGGATGGCGGGATCGGCGGCGGATTTCGTTCAGGCAAAGGTTGCGTGCGATCGTGAAAATCCAGGTCGAAAACTTGGCTGAGATGCGGTAGCGATCCGCGGATTTGTAAACCTGCAGGAAAACATTCTGAGCCAGGTCTTCCGCCTCGGTGGGATCGCGCAGAATGCGGTAGATCAGGTTGGTGATGGGTTGCTGGTATTTCTCGACAAGCCGGGTGAAAGCGTCCCGATCGCCCTGCTTCACGCGAAGCATCAGGGCGGCATCGGGATCAAGCTCGTCGGGCATGCGCTCAGTCAAACCGCGGCAATCTAGGCGAACACCGAACAGGCAACAAGGTTGCGAAGAAACCGTCGAAGACCGCGGCGTTTACGCCGGTTCAGCACAGGGACTGAAAGACGCGGGGGCAAGTTCCACGACTATGGCGAGTTTAACGGTGAAGCAGGCTGAAGCTGCGGTCCACGCCGCTTTTCCCTTTGCGCATTTGCAGCTTTCTACCAGATTCAAGGCCCATGCAGTCCCTGAAGGAAAAGATAGAGGCCAACGCTTTGGCCAAATTGCAGTTGCCAGCCGGCCGAATGCCAGCGCAGGAACTGGCCCGTTACAAGACCTTCCTCAAGGTTGAATCGCATCGCCTCAAACTTCACCATCGCTCCGGACGCACGGGCCGGGAGGTGTGCGAGGCCCGCGCCTTCATGCTCGATGTGCTGCTGCGTTATCTCTGGCAATCCGCCAAAAACAGCCTCTCACCGCAGGCGCAGAAAGAATTTCCCGCCCTGGCATTGGTCGGCATCGGCGGATACGGCCGCGCCGAACTGAATCCGTTCAGCGACATTGATTTCATGTTCCTCCACGACGGCCAGGTCGTGGCCGCAGGAAAACCGCTGCCGCACCTTTCGAAGCTGATCGACGGCATTCTCTACCCGCTTTGGGATCTTGGGATGAAGGTCGGCCATTCCGTGAGGAGCGTTGACGATTGCGTCAAGGTCGCCAACACCGACATGCAATCAAAAACCTCGATGATCGAGGCGCGACTGATCGTGGGCGACGAGAATCTTTTCCGCAAATTCCAAAAGGCGCTGGTGGCGAAATGCGTCGAAGGGCACGAGGACGAATACATTGCCGCGCGGCTTGAGGACCAGGCGACGCGCCGCGCAAAGTTCGGCAACTCGGCCTCGATGCAGGAGCCGAACGTGAAGAATGGGTGTGGCGGGCTTCGCGATTTTCAAAACCTGCTGTGGATGACGTTCTTCAAGCATCGCACCCGCTCCCTCAAGGATCTTCAGGAACTGGAATTCGTCAGCCCTGGCGAGCGCAAACAGCTGGAGTCTGCCTATGATTTCCTCCTGCGCATACGGTCAGAGATGCATTATCACACGGCGCGCGCGACCGATGTTTTGAGCAAGGCGCTGCAGCCCGCGATCGCCCACAATCTCGGCTACACCGACCGTTCGCCCAGCCGGCGCATCGAAAAATTTATGCGCGATGTATACTCGCATTCGCGAAACATTTACCTGATCACGCGCACTCTCGAACAGCGAATGGCGCTGGTGCCCAAGCAAAAAGGGCGGATTCCGGGGCTGTCGCGCCTGACGGCATTGATTCCCCAGCGCAAAAAAACCGCTCCGCCTGAACCGGTCGACGGCTTCAGGTTTGTGAATGGCGAAATCCACGCCGTTTCGAATCGCGTGTTCCGCGATCAGCCGCGCCGGCTCATGCGCGTGTTTCTCTATGCGCAACAGCGCGGCCTGACGCTGCACCCCGACCTTGCTCAATTGATCCGCAATCAGCGTTCCCTGGCGAATCGCGAGTTCCTGAACGATGAGCATGTGCGCGAGACATTCCTCGAGATCCTGAACCAGCGCGGAAACGTAGCGCCCATTCTCCGCGCCATGCACGAGGTGGGCCTTCTCGGCAAATACATTCCTGACTTCGGCAAGCTGACGTGCCTCGTGCAGCATGAGTTTTATCATCAATACACCGCCGACGAACACACGCTGATGTGCCTGGAGCAGGCGGACCGGATCTGGGATGCGCACCAGCCGCCGGCCAGCGCCTATTCACCCTTGTTCCAGAAGCTCGAACGACCGTTCCTGCTGTACCTGGCCCTGCTCCTTCACGACACTGGCAAGCCCAAGGGGCACGGAAATCACTCGCACGAGAGCGGACGCATCGCGTTGCGCGTTGCGCGGCGACTCAAGCTGGACGGCTCTGCCACGCACACACTGCGGCTCGTCATCGAACATCACCTGCTGATGGCCATCACGTCTCAACGACGAGATCTGGATGACCCGATGGAGATCCAGAAATTTGCGAAGGAAATCCAGACGCAGGAAAACCTCTCGCTGCTGACCATCCTGACCTTTGCTGATTCAATGGCCACCAGCGACAAGCTTTGGAATGGCTTCAAGGACTCGCTGTTGTGGTCGCTCTATAACCGTGCTGCGATGCTTCTGGCGGGCGCGACGGAATTCCTGCGGGCCGAAGAGAAGCAGCGCGAACTCTTGATGGCAGAGGTGGAACGCATGATGGACGGGCATCTCAGCCCTGACGAGCTGGAGGCACATTTTGTGGCGCTGCCCACGCGCTACTTCCAGATTCACACTGCGCGTGAAATTTTCGACGACCTCATCATTGCCCATCGATTCATGCGACTGCAGATCGCGGAGGAGGACACGCCGCTGGCGCCCGTGGTCAGCTGGCACAACGAACCCGACCGCGGCTACAGCGCGGTGAAGATCTGCACATGGGATCGCGCCGGGTTGTTCAGCAAAATCGCAGGATCATTCAGCGCGGCTGGAATGAACATCCTGAGCGCCCAGATTTTCACGCGGGCAGACGGGATCGTCCTCGACACATTCTTTGCGATCGATGCCAAGACAGGAAACCTGGCCAGCCGCGAGCAGCGTGAGGAATTTGAGAAGCGGCTGAATCGCGTGCTGATGGAAGGCGAGGCCGAATTGCCGGCCTTGATCGCTCGACAAAAAAACGTGCGGCCCGTTTACCAGGCCTACACAGGAGAACGCATTCCCACGGAAATCCGGTTCGACAACGAGTCATCCGCTCATCGGACGATGATTGAAATTGAAACGGAGGACCGCGTCGGGCTGTTGTATGGGATTTCGCACGCTCTCAGCGAAGTGAATCTCGACATTTCAGCGGCGAAGATCCTGACCGAAAAAGGCGCAGCGATTGACACGTTCTACGTGCGCGAGCTGGATGGGGGCAAGGTGATGGGCGAAGCGCGGCAGAAAACGATCCAGCAAACGCTGCGCAACGCGATCGACGCGCTGGACGCAAAATAAAACCACGGGCACGCCGCTCGAGCAGCGTGCCCGTGATGAACTCCAACGGATCAGCGGCTCGCTGATTCGTAATTCTTGGAAACTTCGTTCCAGTTCACGACGTTCCAG
This sequence comes from Verrucomicrobiia bacterium, assembly GCA_035629175.1. NCBI lineage: Bacteria > Pseudomonadati > Verrucomicrobiota > Verrucomicrobiia > Verrucomicrobiia bacterium. Next base: position 23,346 of record DASPIL010000104.1, read on the forward strand.
AAAGCCTTCAGGTAATCCGCGCGCTTGTTCTGGTATTTCAGGTAATAGGCGTGCTCCCAGACGTCAACGCCGAGAACAGGCGTGCCTTCCGCACCTGCGACGGACTTGCCCATCAGCGGATTGTCCTGGTTCGCGGTCGAAACGATTTCCAGCTTGCCGCCGTTGGCAACGAGCCATGCCCAGCCGCTGCCGAACCGGCCAACGCCAGCCGCTTCAAACTTGGTTTTGAATTCTTCAAAGCTGCCGAAGGTTGAGTTGATCGCTTCCGCGAGCTTGCCTGACGGCGCGCCGCCCGCGCCGCCGGATAGAATGCGCCAGAAGAAGGTGTGATTCCAATGACCCCCGCCGTTGTTGCGCACGGGTCCCTTGATGGCGTCGGGAACCGAGGAAATTTCCTTCATCAGCGCATCGATCGATTTCGCCTCGAGCGCGGCGTTGCCCGCAATGGCCTTGTTGAGGTTGTCGACGTATGCCTTGTGATGGCGATCGTGGTGGATCTCCATGGTCTGCGCGTCAATGTGCGGTTCGAGCGCGTTGTTCGGATACGGAAGCGGAGCCAATTCGTGTGCCATAGTATTCCTGTCTTATTTTCGAAGCGACGATTCGCCTCGTTTCATTCTTGGGTAACGGGCGGAAACCTAGCCAACAACGTCCAAGAGTCAAGCCGCGCTGAAGAAAGGAACGTGTCAGAACGCAGGCGCGGAGCAAGGCGACGCAGGCGGGAAATTCTGCGATCCCGAAAACTTCGAGGTTGCTCGAGGTGCAGCTATTTCCCTGAAGGCGTGGGCGAACTGGCGGGATGCGAACTCAACTGCTTCATGCCATCGCGCACGTACAGCAAGCCTGAAAGACCCGTGCAGAACGCCGCGGCGTAGGTCCAGACGCGAAACCAAATTGCGCCCGCGGCCGCGTCCCATTTCAGCAACAGCCAGGCAATGCAGATGATTTGCAAAACCGTTGCCACCTTGCCCGTGATGCGAGGGCGCACAGTGACTTTGCCGACTGTCATTTGAATGACTGCCAGCCCGACCAGCAGGAGCAGGTCGCGGCCAATGATGATTCCAGTCAACCACATCGGGATTGCTCCCAAATGCGGCTTGTCGATGCTCAGGAGAATGATGCCCGAAACGAGCAACAGCTTGTCTGCAAGTGGATCCAGCATGGCGCCCAGCTCGCTCTTCTGGTTGTACCGCCGCGCGATGTAGCCATCGACACCATCACAAACGGCGGCGAGAGCAAAGGCCAGCACGGCAAAGAGCCGATGCAATTCCTCGCCCGTGTTCTGATAATACAACACCTCCACTACGAAGAATGGAATCAGCAGGATTCGAACGATGGTTACTTTATTGGCGGTTGTCATGCCGGGACGCGCAAAATCATGATGCGGGAAGGAGCAGGGTTCAACTCACAATTGACTGGCGGTACACCCCACACGCCGGCAGGGAACTTTGCGCTTTGACCCGCGGCCATCCCGCCTTACCTTGCACCGATGAAACATTCGGGAAAGGCAAGAAAAGCCGCGTGGAAAATGCTCATCGTCACGCTGATCCTGGTCGCGCTCGTGCCGATCATCGGATTCCTTGCGACCGTGGCGGGAGCCGCCATGATCGGGATCGCCATCTTTCTGTTTGTTGTCTGGCTCGCGTTCGCACTCTTCGTCCTCTATTTTTTTCGCGATCCCAATCCGACCATTCCCGCGGGCTCGAATCTCGTCCTTTCCCCTGGCCATGGAAAAGTGGACGTGATCGACACCACCTCTGAATCGAAGTTCATGGGAGGCGAATGCAAGCGGGTCTCCATCTTTCTTTCAGTCGTCGACGTCCACGTTCAAAACGCTCCCGTCACGGGCAAGGTGGCATACCTGAAGCACACCGAAGGCGAATTCATGAATGCCATGAAGACGGAATGCGCCACATGCAATGAGAACGTGCTGATCGGTTTTGAAACGGCGGAGCCGGCTGGAGTCAAGATCGGACTGCGCCTGATCGCGGGGGTCATCGCCCGCCGCATCGTTCCCTGGGTTGAGAGCGGCGACGAAGTGATGCGGGGCGATCGCATCAGCCTGATTCAATTTGGTTCCCGCTGCGATGTCTACCTGCCGCTCTCGGCCCGAATCAACGTGAAGCTCGGGGACCGGGTGGTGGGCGGCGAATCAATCATAGCGAACCTTGAATAACCAGGATTTACATGGCCTCGCCGGATTTGAAACCAACCAGCGACGCAGTTGAGAGCAGGCTGAAGATTTATTTCCTGCCCAACCTGCTCACGGCAGGAAATCTGTTCTGCGGCTTTGTTGCACTGACCAAAATTGTCGAGGCCGATCTCCCCTACGATTTCATCAAGATCAAGCAGGCGCTTGGCTTCATTCTGCTTGCCTGCATCTTCGACTTGTTTGACGGCCGCGTTGCCCGCATGGGCGGCGTGGAGAGCCCGTTTGGACGCGAGTTCGATTCGCTTGCGGACCTTGTCTCCTTTGGCGTGGCGCCTGCATTCCTCGTCCATCGCGTCGTTCTGCGCGACGTCTTCCAGGGGGCGCCCTTTGGCAATCATCCTGAGATCGGCTGGTTCATTGCTTCCATTTATCTCCTGTGCGGAGCATTCCGGCTCGCGCGGTTCAATTGCCTTGCAACGATGCCAGGCGGCGGCGGGAGCAAGGAGTTCCTCGGATTCCCCATTCCATCAGCGGCCGGCCTGGTCGCGTCTCTGACGCTGCTGATCATCCAGTTGAACGAAAAGGAACGAACACTTGGAAACTGGAAATATCTGCTCGCAGTGGTCCTCGTTTTCCTGTCGGCCATGATGGTGAGCAAGGTGCGCTATCCCAGCTTCAAGTCTCTCGGGCTGCGTTCAACGAGCACGTTCCTGAAGGCGATCGTGGCGGCGATGTTCTTGGGGCTGATCCTGGTGCTGCGGGAAAAGATCCTCTACTACGTTCTCCCCGCGCTCTTCACCGCTTATCTGGTCTATGGCTTCATCCGGCCGCGCATCTCGCGCCGTATTCGCCACGAGATAGAGGAAGAGGACGATGACGCCGCGGAAGCGGGAAGCGGACAAGCTTGAAGGCGGAATGGATGATCTGGACGTCATCTTACGCGCAGGGTTGACCGGATTCATCAGCGGGCTGCTCCTCTCAATTCCAGTAGGCCCGGTCAATCTCACGATCATCAACGAGGGAGCGCGCCGCGGTTTCAAATGGGCGCTGATGATCAGCCTGGGCGCGACGCTGATGGAAATCACCTACTGCTTCATCGCGTTCACGGGGTTCGCATCCTTCTTCACCAAAGGCATCATCAAAGCCGCGATGGAGCTGACCAGCTTTGTGTTCATGCTCTTCCTCGGAATCAAGTTTCTTCGCGCCAAATCCGTTGAATCGCCTGTGGAATTGGGGCCGCTAACACATCGGATCGAGGAACGGATCGAAGAAAAATTTCATCCGCATTCCGCATTCTGGACGGGTTATGTTCGGGTGATGGCGAACGTGGGCGTGCTGGTGTTCTGGATTATCCTGGCCGCGAATTTCATCTCGCGGGAATGGGTGACGCCCGACTGGACCGGCAAGCTGGCGTGCGTCGCAGGCGTGGCCTTGGGCACGGGTTCATGGTTTCTGGTCCTCAGCTTCGGCTCGTCACGAGGTTACGGCCGTTTCAGTGAAAAGACTCTTCTGCGCATGGAGCACATTTCGGGCATCACACTGCTCGTGATCGCCGCGCTGCACGGCATGTACATCATCTGGCAACTCGCCCGTCGCGTCGGGCCTTCTGCTTAATGCCCATCGGACTTGCGCATGCGTGATCGGCCGCCGGGACGCCGGCTCGCAAATGGGTTGCGATGATTGAATATCCATCCTGCTCACATTCAGATTTCTCCCAATGCCGAAAAATGGGCCCAGTGCTGCACGATTTAGGCCGGGCCGGCAGGATTGAAGCGGCAAGCTGGCGCTCCAGCGTCCGCGCGCGCGCCATTCACGCGTGGACATTTGCGCAGTTTTTCCACACATTACGCCATGCCTTTTACTCAACTTGGTTTGTCGGCCCCGCTGGTGGAGGGCGTCAAAGCCATGGGTTATGTCGATCCAACCCCCATCCAGCTGCGAGCCATTCCCCTGATTCTCGACGGGCAGGATGTCATCGGCAGCGCTCAAACGGGCACCGGCAAAACAGCCGCGTTCGCATTGCCGATCCTTACAAAATTGGGAAGCCATGATCCGCGCCCCAGGGTGCTGGTCCTCGAACCCACGCGCGAACTCGCCGCGCAAGTCGAGACCGCCATTCGCGACTTCTCGCGTTTCACCGATCTTAAAACCGCTGTCCTGTTCGGCGGCGTGGGTTACGGCCGCCAGATGGATGCCCTGAAGACCGGGATCGACATCATCATCGCAACACCCGGCCGGCTCCTGGACCACATGGAACGCGGCACCTGCAGGCTCGACCACGTGCAGCACCTGGTTCTCGACGAAGCCGATCGCATGCTCGACATGGGATTCTTGCCGGACGTGCGGAGGATCGTTCAAAAGGTTCCGCGCGAACGGCAGACGATGCTCTTCTCGGCCACGATTCCAATTCAGATTGAGACGCTTATTAAATGGGCAATGCGGAACCCGGAGACGATCGAAATCGGAATGCGCCGCACGCCCGCCGAAAACGTCAAGCACGTCATCTACCCGGTTTCGGAAGCACAGAAAACGGACCTGCTGCTCGCGTTGCTCGAACGTGTGAACTATGAGTCCGTCATCATCTTCTGCCGCACCAAGCATGGCGCGGATCGCATCGCCCAGCTATTGAAGCGCAACAATCACGCTGTCGCTGTCCTGCACTCCAACCGGACCCAACGCGAGCGTGAACAGGCGTTGAAGGGATTTCGAGACGGACGATTCGAACTCCTGGTCGCGACAGACATCGCGGCGCGCGGCCTGGACATCGCGGATGTCAGTCACGTTATCAACTACGACGTTCCTCATCATCCCGAGGATTACATCCATCGAATCGGCCGAACCGGCCGTGCTGAAGCGCTGGGCGATGCGTTCACGCTGATGGTTGCGGAGGATTCGAAGCACGTCGCCGCGATTGAACGTTTCATTGGGAGCAAGGTGCAGCGCGTCAAGATGGAAGGCTTCGATTATCGGTACACCGCGTTGTTCGAAGAGGAAAAACCCGGGCAACCGAAAGGCGCGGAGCGCCGCGTTTCAGCAGTGCGCGTTCACGGCGGTTATTACTTTGGCCCCGCGAAGCGCCGCAAGCGCTGATCATCGGTTCGACTTCCAGATTCAACGCTGCACGGCACCCACGCGCGGCTGCCGATTGCCCGGCAGCGGGTTTCCCAGAATGTCGTGCGCCGCAGGGACGCCAGCGCGCTGCCCCAAAAATTCCGGCGCAAAGCGCGCAAAACCATACACCCGCAGAGTCTCCAGCCCAGAGGCCGCATGTCCCGGTTGAAGCAGCGGCGGACAATGGGTAATCCCTTTCACATCGGCAGGCGGCGCGATGTGCGTTCCGCAGAACACGTTGTTTTCGAAGACCATGTTCGTGCTCTTCCCAAAGTCATACGTTACGCGCCCATCAACATAGAAGATGTTGTTGAAGAACTTCGTGTCCTTCGCATTTCCGCGATCCCATTCCGTGCAGAGAATCAGGGGCAAATTCTGGTTTGTCCCGACATAGATCGTGTTGTTGTACACCAGCGTATTGCTTGCCCCGCCGCCGAAATGAAACACGCGTGCAGAATTGATTCCATCGTTCTGGCTCACGTTGTAGCGCACGATCGTCCCCTCGTTGTATGAATTGCCGGGCGAACAAATCAGGATGAAGCCGCCTTCGTTGTCGTGGCTGTAGTTGTATTGGATTGTCGTGCGGCGGCAGAGGTAATCTGAATCAAATCCCTGGCCGTCCTTCGTTCCCTTGTAGCCCGAAACTTCGTTGAACTGGATCAATGTGTCATCGCTTGCGAAGGGCCAGATGCCTGCGGCGTAGTCCTGGCAGCGAGTGCGCCCGCCACGAATCACATTGTGTTCAACAAGCGCCCCATTGCTTCCCCAGATCTTGATGCCGTCGCCGCCGATGTCTTCAAGCAGGTTCCGCCGAATCACCACACCCACGCTGCGGCCGCGGCCTGACGTGCGCTGGCAGATGCCATTGCGATCAGTGCGCACGACGTGACAATTCTCGATGATCAATCCGTCGAAGTGCGAGTTGTTGCCGCCGCGTGCTTCGAAATAAACGCCGCATCCTTCCTGTTCCTTGCGCAAGTCGCCGTTTACGTCATGCACGAAAAGATTGTTCAGGCTTATATGGCGCATTTTCCCGAAGCCGTCTGATTGAATGCGCACGCCGGTCCGCCACGGCTCACGCTGCTCGCCCTCATTGGTAATCTCAAGCCCTTCAACCTCCCAGAACTCAACGTTGCGCAGCAGCAAAGTGTCGAGGACCTTGCCTTCACCATCGATGCGTGGCCGCGCGCCCTCGCCATAAACACCAATCCTGATCGTATTGGTTTTGCCGTCGACCACCGCACCCGAGCCTGACGGCTTCAACTGTCCCGCGTAACGCGTTCCCGCCTTAAGGAGAAGCCGATCGCCCGGCTGAAATTGATTGCTGTTCGCCCGCGCTAGCGACTTCCACGCGCGCCCCGATTCAGTCCCATTGTGGCTGTCATCCCCGAGTTCGGAGTCCAAATGATACGTTGCCGCCGCGGCAGCCACGGCGGAGCAGCAGAACATCGTCGTCCAAAGAAGTTTTTTCATTCGATCAAAGAAAGTTGCGGCGACGCCGCTGCGGATGAGACGCGCGGCCGTGCGCGCAGGTTTCCCGGACCTGCCGCCCCAGTACCAATAGGGCGTATTCGCCAGTCGAACTGCCTTGCGTTGGCGGAATCAGCCAAGATAAAGTTCGCGCATGGCTGAAATCGCAGAGTTTGTGAATCGCGGGGCTGCCTCGATCACGCCGGGTGTTGTGGAGAAACTCGTGCGGGCGCTGCCGCAGTGGAAGCTTGAATTCACGCAAATTTACGAACCTCTCTTCCCGCACCTGGGAGCGCAGCTGGATTTTCTGGCTAACGCCCTCGAAGATTCATCGGAAGGCGCTTACAAGGAACTTCCCTATTTCGCGATTGCGCAGGCCGCCTTTGCGCTGATTTATGCGCACAAGAAGGTCGGCATTATTCCCGACGCCGTGTTGAATCTCGGCCGTGCGGACGATTCCAGCGTGGTTCGTGCCGTTCTCATCCAGAACGAGAAGGCATTTGCAATTTACGCCGCGAGCCAGGATCTGGAGTGGTCCAAGATCACGAGCCAGCCATAGCCTTCTCTCGCCGCGCTCCGTAGCGCAGGATACCAAACATGCCGTATCGCCGCGCTTCCAGGCCCGTCTGTGTGCGGATTCGCCATGCGCGCTTGAACGCGTCCATCTGGTTCTGAAAGGGCGCTGCCAGTTAACGCCAGTCAGACATCCGCGTCCGGAAATCGCTCCTTGATCATGCGGCGAATATCAGCCTCATCAGCAGGCTGGTAGCGGCGCCGTGTAATGTAGCGCTGCACCGCGTCCAACAGCAGCATCCAATCTTCTAGCGGCGGTTCCGCGACCTGCTGCCATTGGTCGAATCGCTTGCTGCGATGGTAGAACAGCCACTCGCGTCCAATATGGCGCGCGTAGACCTGGATCTTCTCGCCCTCGTCCGTCGTCCGTTTCCAACTGATTTCAGCCTTCGCCATATCAAATCCTATTCCGGCAACTCAACGCCCGCCACGGCCATCGCAGCAATTCCCTCTTCGCGACCTACGAAACCCATGCGTTCATTCGTTGTCGCCTTCACACCGATCCGCCGATCAGGCACGCCCAGCGCCGCCGCGAGGTTCGCTTTCATGGCCGCGATGAAAGGGTAAATTTTAGGCGCCTCCGCGATGAGGGTTGCATCGACGTTCACCAGCCGGCCTTTCCGAAGCGTGACCTGCCGCGCAGCTTCCTCGAGAAACACCCGGCTTGGTGCATCCTTCCAGCGAGGATCTGTATTCGGAAAGAAATGTCCGATGTCGACCTCGCCCAGCGCGCCGAGGATGGCATCGCACACGGCATGCATCAGGACATCCGCATCGGAATGACCCGCGAGACCCTTTGTATGTGGAATTTCCACGCCGCCAAGAATTGTCTTTCGTCCCTCCGCAAAGGCGTGGACGTCGTAACCAATGCCTACATGCAACATGCGCCGCAGGGTAAACGGAAACACCCAAAGCGCAACGCTCGGGGACGTTCCCTTTTCATCGAATGGAAAACATGCTAGAGAACCCCGATGCAAGCCGCGCTCGATTATCTCAGGCAGAACCAATCGCGATTTCTGGATGAACTCTGCGACTACGTCCGGTTTCCCAGCGTCTCCGCCCAGCCAAAGCACGTCCCCGACATGATGCGCTGTGCCGAATGGGTGGTGGATCGCTGCCGTGCTGCCGGCATGGAAGCGGAACTTTGCCGAACTTCAGGCCATCCGATTGTGCTCGCACGCACCCCACGGAGCGGCGCCCGGCGTCCGCACTTTCTTGTCTATGGGCACTACGACGTCCAGCCGCCGGAACCGTTTGAACTCTGGACCACGGCGCCTTTCGAACCCCGCGTCCAAGGCCGCTCGCTGTTCGGCCGCGGGTCCAGCGACAACAAGGGCCAGAACCTTGCCCACATTCAGGCCGTGGAATCGTTTCTCAAGACAGGAACGGAACATCCCTGCGACCTTACGTTTATCATCGAAGGCGAAGAGGAGATTGGCAGCAAGAGCCTCGCCGGATTCCTTGTGAATCGCCGTGAGCAACTGCAGTGCGATGGCGTCGTGATTTCGGATACGGGAATGCCCGCGCCCGATTGCCCCGCCCTCACCTACGCCCTGCGCGGCATTGCGGCGTTCGAGGTCACGCTGCATGGACCCGCGCGCGATTTGCATTCCGGAATTTTCGGCGGCACGGTTGACAATCCCGCCATGGCGCTCTGCCAGCTGCTCGCGCAGTTGCGAGACGACCAGGGGCGGGTCGACATTCCGGGGTTCTACGACGACGTCGATCCGCTTTCCGATTATGAACGGGAACAGTTCGGCCGGCTGCCGTTCACGAACGATCAATACAAGGCAATGCTTGGCGTCCCGGAATTGTTCGGCGAATCAGGCTTCACTCCATTCGAACAACGTTCCGCACGACCCACACTGGAGATCAACGGCCTGACCAGCGGATACCAGGGCGAGGGCAGCAAAACCATCGTGCCATCCTGGGCGCGTGCGAAAATCACCACACGTCTCGTCCCTCGGCAAAACCCGGACAAGATTATTGAACTCCTCCGGAAGCACCTCCAAAAAATCTGCCCGCGCACTGTTCGCATCGAGATCGAAGCCGGGCACGGAGCGGAGCCTTACCTCGTTTCTCCGACAGGTCCGCAGGCGCAAGCTGCGTTGCGCGCGCTGAAGTCGGCGTTTGGACAGGAACCCATCCTGATGCGCGAAGGGGGATCAATCCCCATCGTGAATGACTTCAAGAAAATCCTGGGAGCCGAAACGTTGCTGCTCGGGCTGGCGCTGCCCGACGACAACGCGCACTCGCCAAACGAAAAGTTCAGCCTGGATTGTTTTGAGAAAGGCCGCGTGATGTCTGCACACCTGTGGCGGGAGCTGTCGAGCGTGCCGCTCTGATGGCAGCTCACGCCATCGTGAACAGCGGCGCCGCGCGCTTAATACCAATTCCGGAGCCGCACCTCGATGCCCGAGTCTGTCCCGAGGATCTGCTTGAAGTACGCTGCGTTCGTGGTGGTGCCGTTCTGGTTTCGATAGTGATAGGGATAAACCACCCCCGGACGAAATGCGCGCACTGAGTTCGTCGCCTGCTGCGGCGTCATCGTGAACGGCACGTTCATGCAGAGAAAGGCGACGTCAATGTTCTCGAGAGCGCGGATCTCTGGCTGGTCGCCGGTGTCGCCGCTGATGTAGATCCGCTTTCCGCCGATGTTCAGGACATACCCGTTTCCCGTCCCCGGCGAGTGATTCGCGTTGTAGGCGGGCACCGCCTCGATTCCAATCCCGAGCACATTGGTCGTCGCGCCATTCGGCAGAATCACCGTGCGATTCTGGAATCCGCCCATTCCTGAGTGCAGCGAAGGTGGAATAACAATTATTGAATTTGTCTTTGTCACCCCCGCAAGAACCGTGAGGTTCAAGTGATCGCCGTGGCTGTGGCTGATCAACACGAGGTCCGCATCTGGAAAGGTTGATGCCGCTGACACTGCGGGATCATTGAAGATCCACTTGCCTTCCCACTGCATCACGAAAGAAGCGTGGTTCACTGGTCGAATGACAACGTCGCCATTCGTGGTGGCCAAGTGATCCCCATCCAGCACATTAGTTCCCGAAAACGCATAGGCGCGATAGGCCCGCTCGGGCAGGAAGGGCGCGGCAGAATCCGTGTGCTGCAGCGTCGTTCCCGTCGAGGAAAACGTCACGAGCGAACTCCAGTCAGACACGTTCGTGCTCACCTCAACCCGGCGCGCGCTCCCAGCGGGAGCAGCCAGCGTAAACGCCACCTCCCGGTTCGTGAGCTGCCGAATGCTCGTGAATTCAGGCGACGCCGCGTGGAGCAGCGGGACAATCGCACTGATGAGAGTTACGACCCCGGCGATCAGGATGTAGTTCTTCATAGCCGCAACCGCGCGATGCGGACTCTGCGTTCCGCAAATGGAAAGTGCGTGACGCCCGCGGCGCCCCGCACTGATGAGAATCCCAATCAGTTCAGCACGGCCCGCTCTGCGGCAAACAACTCGCGCGTCTTCGCCTGAAGTTCCGCCAGTTGCAGCTCGCCTTTGTCGAGCTTCGCGATCAACGCCTTCTGGGCGAGGTAATCCTTGTTCACAACCCCCGCCTTGCTCTGCAGCATGCGCCAGGCTTTCCGCCGTTCCACCGCAAACAACACCATCTGCCGCGACACGGCGAAGTACTTCATCTTGCCGCCAATCTCAGCCTTGATGTAAACGCCGAAGTTCGGGACGTAACTGCGATGCGCCGAGTTGAACACGCGGCGGTTGATGACGTCGTCCTGCGTGATGAACACAAGCATGTCGTCAAAGTGGATCATCTCGGAGATGTCCTCCTCCTTGATCGCTTTCACGTGTTTGCGGAAGCGCCCTTCCGTCAGCGCCCAGTGCGCGACCGTGTAATTGTATTCCTCGCCCGTGCTCGCATATTTCGTCCGCCACCAGTCGCGATCCGTGGAAGGATTACCCTTGAGATCGAACGCTTCCTGCGACGTCTCGCCGCGCCGCGGGTTGAACACGAATTCCGGCATGCCGCGCGCATCGCGCACCAGCTTCGCCTGGTCTGCGCTCATGTTGTCCGCAACGCCATGCTCGGGCTGGCAGGTCGTGTAGGCTTGGAAAAACGCAGTGCCCCGATACTCCAGGCCGTCGAGCATCGCCCGATACAGCTTTGCTGCATTCGCCATCGAGACCTGCGCAACGAATGGGGAGCCGTGCCCGCTGGTAAATGCTTCAGCAACGTTCTTCTTCTCGATCAACTTGCCCTGCGACGCCACGCCAAACTGGTTCATGTCATAGCCGCCAAGCATCGTGGACGAATCCGAATTCTGTCCGCCCGTGTTCGAATAAACCTGCGTGTCGAGCATCAGCATCTTCACGTTCGGACGATTCTGCAGGATGACCTTGGAAACGTTCTGGAATCCAATGTCGCCCAGCGCGCCGTCACCGCCTACGACCCAAACCTTCGGCAGTTCGCGAATTTCCTGGTCCGTCATCAATGCGTCGTCCAGGTGCGTAAGCGTGAAATAACCCGCCTCGGTCATGACGTCGTCCGTTGAGTCGAGCAGCGCGTCGGTCAGGCGCTCAGGGACAACCGACCTGCGCGCGTGGTTCAGGATCAGCGATTCGCCCAAAAGCCAGCTGATCGTGGCGCCGTCCTGGAACAGCGAGTTCATCCAGGGATACGGATGAGGATTGGACGGCGGCGTGGAGCCGTAAACGGTGTTACATCCCGTGCTTGCGCCCATGAACATGACGCTCATGCCGTTCGCGTTGCGGCCGTCCACCGCCTGCAGGTCGCGATGATTGAATGCATCCTGGCGCATCACGGCGGAAATTGCCGAGACCAACTGCGCGTCGGTCACTGCACCATTGGCAGTCTCATACGCAGCAATCCTGCGGGCTGTGTCGGCTTCGTTCTCTCCGCCCAGCCCATGAATGATGTGCAGGACCGCGCGGCGGAAGAGTTGATATTCCTTTTCATCGCGCAGTTTCAACGCCTGCAGCTTTGCCACGCCTTCGTTCTCAAGCCGCGTTGCCTTGCCGCGCAAGCGGTCGGCTTTTCTGTGATACATCGGGCGCATATACGCCTCGGTCACGGAAGCCAGCGCGCGCAGCACGCTCTTTTCCCCGCAACCCGCGCACGCGCCGTCTCCTGAAACGAGCGCCTCGTAATTGCGCCGCACCATCAGGTGATTCCGCAACGCTGCCTCCCGCGAACTGGCTGCGTCGTTGTCCTGGTAAAGGCCCAGATATTTCTGGGGCGTGTCCGGCAACAGCCGCGAAAAGATTTGCGCAGTCGTCAGGTGCGAATTGAGATCCTCCGTTTCGGTCGTCATGCGCAAGGCATCATGGTCGCCGCAGACCTGCACGCATTCGCCACAACCCTTGCAAAGATCGGAAACAAAGATCGAAAACAAACCGCCCGCGCCAGGCGTCTTCTGCTCAACGGAACGGAAAATCGCGGGCACGTTGGAATAGGCCAGCGGCAAAAGGTCGATGATGCCCGTGAACTCCGCCTTCGCCACATCGCGAACCGTGGCAAGCGCATTGATTTCGTCGCGGATGATGTCCTTGAACGGCAGCTTGGCGCGGGTCTTGACCGCTTCATTCATCTTCACGCGCGCCCGCTCCTCCACGCCTTTCAACTCCGCCGTCAGCTTCTGCCGGTCCGTGGGATCAGTCACATAGTAATGCGCCGCGGTGCGCAGCACCGTGCTGACGTCCTGCGCCATGTTCGGCAGCGCAGTGTCGGGACATGCCGTGATGCATTCCATGCATTGCGTGCAATTTTCCGCGATGTAAACCGGCGTTTCGCGGCGCGCGACATACTTCGATTGCGTCGCACCCGTGCCCGCGCCCATGACACCGAGCGATGCCAGCGCGCCCGCGGGTTGGTGATACCCAAGGCCGCTGCGATATTCGGAATCGAACTTGGACAATGATTGAAACGCGTAGCGGGGCGTTTGCTGCGCAGGAGTGGGAACCCCGCTTCCGCACGCAGTGCCGCAGCCCGCCGTCGGAATGATGGGCGTGTCCCCCGCCACAGGCTTCAGCGGCGGATTGCGCATCGAAGAACGATCCGGGTCCGCAGCTTCGCCATACTTGATCTCCTGCACGCGCGAGAAGCCCTGCTCCATCACGGTCATGTTCGAAGCCACCACGTCCTCGCCGAAACGGCCAAACTTCTTTTGATACTGCTTCTTCACCGTGGCGAGATACGCCTCGTCAGAAATGCCGTTGATCTTCAGGAACGGCGATACCCGGAAGAACGCGCCCAGGAACGAATTGCCCTGCATGCGCAACTGCAGTTCGCCCTTGCTCGTCGCCTTTCGCGCAATTTCAAATCCGGGAAGGATGTAAACGCGGATGTTGTTTTCCACAACGAATCGGCGGTGATGCGCCGGGATGCGCTGCCACGCCGTCTCGGGCGTGTCGCTCGATTCCCACACGATGCAGCCGCCCTTCTTGATTCCTTCCAGCGGATTGGTATGCGTGAACGCCTTCGGATCGCAGCAGAGCACGACATCCACGTGGTTCAATTCGCAGTTCACCTTGATGCGCTGCGGCGCCACGGTCAGGTAATAGTTCGTCGGCGCGCCCTTCTTCTCGGATCCGTATTTCGGATTGGCCATGATGAACAGCTTCTCCTTCAGCCGCCCATCCGCTTCATACTCGGGATTCTGATGGGAAATCAGGTCGCCGAATTCGCCAATAATCTCCCCGAGGTTCTTGCCCGTTGTGATCATTCCCCATCCGCCGATGGAATGGAAGCGCACCGCAATCGACTTGTCCGGCAGCAACGACGGCGTGTCCTTCGAAATGACGGAATAAGGATGATCAATGCCGACCGTGAAGTAGGTCTCGCCGTCGGCAGGCCCTCTCCCGTCCTTGCGCCGCGTCTGCCCGATCGCGAATTCATAGGCGCCCAGCGAATGCTCGGGACGGAAATCGCGCGAGCCGATTCCATAGGAACCGCGGAACATGCGAGGCGTCTCCTCAGGCGAAAGTGCGGACACGCGCGCCGAAGCGTTGGATCCTGGATTCACAACCGCATTGGGACTTGCCTCGGAGGCTGGCATTGCGCGGTAGTGTTCATTCGCCTTGCCGAGCGCCACGCGAATTTCCCGCGCCAGCGGATTGTCACCCGACAACCCCTCGTCCGTGCGCTCCAGCACGATGACGTTCTTTTTGCCGCGCAGCGCATTGACGATCGCCGCCTCGGGAAATGGACGGATCACGTTGACGTGAATCGAACCCACTTTCGCATTCCGCTGGTCGCGCAGGTAATCGCAGGCAGCCTCGATGTTGTCGGCCGCGCAGCCCAGCGAGACAAATACGGTGTCCGCATCCTCGCATCGGTATTGATGCAACAGGCCGTAGCGGCGGCCCGTCAGGTTCCCAAACTCCTCGAGAGCCGCCTCGAGCATCGGCAGGATGTGTTCGTTGAAATTGTTCCGGCGGGCAATCACGCCGTTCATGTGATGCTCCTGATTCTGGACGGGCCCGAGCAGGAGCGGGTTTTTCAGGTCCATCATCTCGGGCACGCGCCGCCGCTTGGGCCCAAACAATTCTCGCTGCGCCGGCGTTGGGCAATCGATGACGTCCCCCGCCGCCCCAAGAAACTCGCGAAGCAATTCAGCCTCGGGCGCGAAATAGGTGCGTTCGGAATGCGTCGTCAGCATGCCGTCCTGGATGTTCATTCCTGGGTTCAGCGACAGCTCGCACACCTTGCGCAGGACGATGGCCTGATCGGCCGCCTGCTGCGCGTCCTTGGCAACCAGCATGGTCCAGCCTGTATCGAGAGCGGCATAGAAGTCATCGTGCCCGCAGTGCACGTTCAGAGCGTGCTTGGTCAACGCGCGCGCGCCGACCTCCAGCACCATGGTGGAGAGTTTGCCGGGCGCGTGGTAATACTGCTCCATCGCGTAGACGATCCCCTGCCCCGACGTGAAGTTCACGGCCCGCTTGCCGCTCACAGCGAAGGCGGTCGCCCCGCCCTGCGCGGCGTGCTCGCCCTCGGTTTCCACTGCGATCTTCGCCTCTCCCCAGACATTAAGTTCCCCCTGCGCGTACGAACCCTGGTAAATCTCGCCTCCTTCCGTGGATGGCGTGATCGGATAAAAAATGCCGCCCTGGGTAATCCGCGTTTCAACATATTGCGCGACCAGCTGGTTCCCGTTGCACGTGACACGGACGCCGGGATAGCGAGGTGCGGCGGCTGGCGCTGCCTGCGGTGTGTGGTGGGTGGCGGAGGGTGTGGAGGATGGCTGATTCATGTTTGCTTGATTGAAACTGAATCCGGCCCGGCACGTCCCGACTCCCCAAGAGTTCCCGAGCCGAAAACAAAATGTGGTCAGAGCATACGCCTCCCCACCAAGGACACAAACGAAATAGTGGCGCAGATTTCACCGAAGACTGGGACGGAGGCACCATGCGACCGTGCTCAGCTGCCTCATTGCACGAGCGCATGCAATCGTCCCGCGAAACTGCGGCCAAACAAATGAGAAAACTAATCGGCAAACCCGGTTGCCCCGATCGGTCCTGGAGGGATATCCTCGCCGCAATGCAGCCCTGTTTCCCCCAGCGAGCGCTCGCGATTGTTGTGCTCCTCTGTTTCGTGTTGATCCTTCATGCCCGCGCACAGGGCCCAAACCTGCTCCAGAATCCCGGCTTCGAACAAGGCACAGCCGCCTGGTTTGGCTTCGGTCCCGTGAACTTCACCACGGTCGCAAGCCCTGTGAATTCAGGCGGCAACGCTGCCCGGATTCAAAATCGGTCCGACAGCTGGAACGGCGTTGCGCAATCGCTGGCCGGCATGTTGGAACCCGGGAAACAATACAGCGTTCGGGCTTCTGTTCGCGTGGTTGCCGCCAGCCCCCAGCCAGTGAGGCTTACGATCCAACGGACGGACGGAAGCGGCACTTCGTACCATGGCGTTGCCAGCGCCACCGCAACGCCCAACACCTGGACGCAACTTGGCGGCAGTTACACTCATGCTGCCTCCGGAACGCTGACCGCCCTGAACCTTTACATGGAGGGTCCCGAGGGAGGCGTGGACTTTTATGCGGACGATTTCGCGGTGGAAGGGCATGACTGGAAAGCGGCTGCGAACGATCGCATTGAATCGATTCGGAAACGCGACGTGCTTCTGCATGTGATCGATGCCACGGGCAAACCGGTGTCTGGCGCAACGGTGTCGGTGGCGCAGACTCGCCACCGGTTTGGATTCGGTTCGGCGATCAATGGCAACATCTCCAATCCGCAGTATGCCGCATTTTTCCGGACGAACTTTCAATGGGCGGTCATGGAGAACGAGGCGAAATGGTATGCCAACGAACCGTCCCAGGGTTCGGTCACGTATAACTCTGCCAACGCCATCACGAACTTTTGTCACTTGAACGGAATCACGCTGCGCGGACACACCATTTTCTGGGCAGTCGACCGATGGGTTCAGCCCTGGGTGACAAACCTTTCCAACGCAAACCTTCTCATCGCTCTCACCAATCGCTTGAACAGTGCTGTGAATCATTTCAAGGGAACATTTGTGCATTGGGACGTGAACAACGAGATGTTGCACGGGGACTTTTTCGGAGATCGGCTGGGAACCTGGGTTAATTCATGGATGTTCAAGCATGCGCACGCGCTGGATCCCAGCGTTCGGCTCTTCGTGAATGATTACAATGTGGTTTCCGCAAATGAAACCGATGCCTACAAGCAACAGATCCAATCCCTCCTTGCCTCGAACGCCCCGATCCATGGAATCGGAGCGCAGGGACATTTCGGGTCCGTGATCAACACAACGACGACAGAGAGCCGTCTCGACAGCCTGGCGGAACTCGGCCTGCCGATCTGGATCACGGAATATGATTCGGTGAACGAGGACGAATTTGTGCGCGCGGACAACCTGGAGAAGCTTTACCGGATTGCGTTTAGCAAACCATCTGTCGACGGCGTGATCATGTGGGGTTTCTGGGCGGGTTCCCATTGGCGCGGCAGCAATGCGGCCATCGTGAACCTGAACTGGACCTTGAATGAAGCGGGCAGGCGTTATCAAGCGCTGCTCGCCGAATGGACGACACGGACGAATGGGGGGACATTAGCAAGCGGCGAGTATTCGTTTCGCGGTTTTCACGGCAATTATGACGTCGCGATCACGGTTGGAGGGCAATCCACATTGCGAAAAATTGCGCTTGAGCCTGGGAGCGGGGTGAGCGCGCAGACGATTGTGGTGAACCCGGGAAATCCCGCGCCCGTCCTGCATTCCGTCAACCATGCGCCCATGCCGGGACAGTTCTCGTTTCAGGTAAGCGGAAACGCGGGCGGCCTGATTCAGATCCTGATGTCGACGAACCTCGCAACCTGGACGCCCCTGACGAATGTGCTCAACGCTCACGGAACCATTTCATTCACCCACGCAGCCGCGGCTGGGCCGGTTTATTTCCGGGCGAAGGTCCTGGACTAACCTTTGAGTGTGATGGGTGCTCTGGTCTCTCGCCCCGGCGCGCGGAAAAAAGGGGACTGCGGAACCACGCCATGCGAAGGCCACAAACAGCGCGAAGAGAAGATGTTTAACAGGAGCACGCAGAGGCAGCAGAGAAAAGGCAGAGGAGGCTGTTTCCGAATCCGTGTCCATCCGTGGTTACGTTCCTCATCCCTTCAATTTGGGGTTGCGACACCTGCGCTACGGGCGGCGGTCGTCTTCGCGCTTCAGTGCTTCCGTCGTCCACGCCTGCGGACGAATCACGATGCGATAGCGCAGATTCATTTCCTCGGCAGGTTTCAACGTTCGAATTGCAGGCGCCAATATTGCCGCGCACACGAAACGCATTTCCTTTGAATTGACAACGTACCACGGCGCTTCCTTGCCCGCATTGACCGGATCACTGAAGATTGCAATTCCGCCGACGTCCCGAGAACCGTCGGTGAAGTTGCACGCAAGGGCTGATGCCCTCGGGCGGGCGCGATCGCTTGCGAACTGATCCACCGGCCCTGAACTCGATACCACGGAAAAGCCCAGTGGCGATCCCGCCAAACGCAAGCCGAGTCCCGCGTACCCGCCATTCACACGCCCATCAGGTTCGCCCGGCATGGGCGTGCGTTCGAGCACGGCGCCATCCTTTCCCGCAGTAAAATTCGCGCGCCAGCCGATCGAGTAGCCGCCATTCGCGTCCGGGGCCGAAATCTCGAGTTCGCGCTGCTCGGTTAAATCAACGCGTCCACTTGGATGAACGCAGGTCACTTCCAGTTTGATCACAGCAGAGCCGTCCGGGTTGGCTCGAATTTCAGGCGCCGTCCACCGCGTTGCACCTTCCGCCTTTCCGGTCTGCCGGTTCTCTTCCCAATAGTTCGCCTTGTTGATGTATTTCCAGGAGAACCACAAACCGTAATGCCAGGGATGATCTTCAGGCTTGAAGTTCGTCAATGTCGTGCCCCCGATCGCGAGCGGATCGAAGAACGTCTTGCCCTTGGACGGATCAAAGCTAAAGCGCCAGATGACATTCGTTCCTTGCCGCCACGCGATGGATTTGTCATCGCGCTCCCATTCGGCTTGAAGGTGCGGGACCATTGTGGCGAAGAGAAGAAACGCAAAGCTGGTGAGGACACCACGAATTTCCGGCGCGGGATTTCTCATGGGCTACAGGCTACTCACAACGGGAAGGCGATCAAGCCATGCCAGCGCTGAATTCCATGGAAGATCCTCTGTTTTCACCGTTTGCCCTTGGATTGCAACCGTTCGAAAGGCATAACGTTTGCATGACTTCGAATCGCCCGTTGTCCCGCCGCCGTTTCGTCCAGGCAACCGCGCTCGCGACCACCGCAGTCGCCGCGCCCCTCATCATTCCCGCACGATTGCTGGGTGCCGATGCGCCGAGTAACCGCATCCGCGTGGGACACGTCGGCTGCGGCCGCATCGCGCTCTCGCACGACATGCCGGGCGTCGCGCGTTCCGGCCTTGCGGACATCGTTGCCGTTTGTGATCTCGACACCCGCCGCGGAACTGCAGGTCGCGAAAAGGCCCGCGAGTTGGGAGCCAGCAGCGGAGCGCCACAACCCGAGGTGCAGGTTTTTCGCGACTATCGTGAGCTGCTTGCGGCGTCGAACATTGACGCCGTCGTCATCAGCACGCCAGACCATTGGCACGCGGAAATCGCCCTCGCGGCGGTGCGCGCCGGGAAGGATATCTACCTGCAAAAGCCCATGACAATGACTCACGAGGAAAGCGTCCTGCTCCGCGACGCAGTGGTTAAGTCGGGCCGGGTTTTTCAACTCGGCAGCCAGCAACGGTCATGGGGTCCCAACGAACAATTCCGCAAAGCCTGTGAACTTGTCCGCAGCGGCCGCGTGGGCCAGTTGAAGCGGGTGGAAATTGGATTACCCACTGATCCCACCGCGCCAGACAGTCCCGAGCAGCCCGTCCCGGAAAACCTGAATTACGACATGTGGCTGGGACCGACGCCAAAGGTTTATTACACCGAGCAGCGCGTGCATTCGCAGACCGACATTGGATCGCGACCCGGCTGGCTGCGCAACGACGCCTATTGCCTCGGCATGATCACCGGCTGGGGTTCGCATCATTTTGACACCGCGCATTGGGGCATGAATGCGGAACTCAGCGGACCGTCGAAGGTCGAAGGAACGGGCGAATTTCCGAAAAACAAAATCTGGAACGTGCACGGCGCGTATCGCATCGAGCTGACCTATCCCAACAACGTTCAAATGGTGGTGTCGGACAAATTCCCCAACGGCATCCGTTTCATAGGCGGCGAAGGTTGGATCTTCGTTTCGCGCGATGCGCAGGCCGCAACGGCGAGTGATCCCACGTCGCGCGCAACTCCACTGAAGCCTCTGGACGCCAGCAACGAGAAGCTGCTCGATCCTCGCGGGCTCGCAGTCGAGTTCCAGCACAGCACTTCGCACCACAAGAACTGGCTCGAGTGTGTGAAGTCACGCAAGACAACGCTGGTGCCCGCGCCCGTCGCGCACCACGCGAACACCGCGTGCATTGTGGCTTGGATTGCGATGAAACTTGGGCGTCCGCTGAATTGGGATGCAAAGGCGGAAAACTTCGTGAACGACGTTGAGGCCAATGCAATGCTCTCTCGTGTGGAACGCGCTCCCTATGGCGCAGTGCGACTATCAAAAGCGCAGGCATGAAACACACCCTCACAATGATGCTCATCGGATCCATCATCGCGATGACACTTTCCGCCGCGGGTCAAGGAAGCGAACCAAAGGTGCGTTTTCGGCTGATGACCATTGATCCCGGCCATTTCCATGCCGCGCTGATTCAAAAGTTCATGTACGCCGATGTCGATCCGCGCGTGCAGGTGTACGCTCCGGCGGGCGATGATCTGCAGCAACACCTCAAGCGCATCGAGCAATTCAACAGCCGGACCAACGAACCGACTGCCTGGCAGCAGGAGCTTTATACGGGCGACGATTTCCTCGAAAAAGCCCTGACAACCAAGCCGGGAAACATCGTGGTGCTGGCTGGAAACAACGCCAGGAAAACTGAGTACATCTTGAAGTGCGTGCAGGCGGGACTGCACGTGCTCGCAGACAAACCGATGGCCATTACGACAGCAGATTTTACAAAACTGCAGGAAGCCTTCATCGTCGCGGAAGCAAAGGGCGTCCTGCTCTACGACATCATGACGGAGCGATTCGAGATCACCACGGCTTTGCAGCGGGAGCTTTCCCGGAACCAAGCGTTGTTTGGAACGCTTGTCCGGGGAACAGCCGAAAACCCGGCGATCACCAAGGAGAGCGTTCATCACTTTTCAAAGACGGTCGCTGGCATGCCGCTCAAGCGGCCGCAATGGTTCTTCGATGTGCAGCAAGAAGGTGAAGGCATTGTGGACGTCACGACGCACCTTGTGGACCTGGTTCAATGGGAAGCGTTTCCTGACCAGGCGCTGCAACCCCGCGACGTCAAGGTCATGAAAGCGCGCCGCTGGAGCACTCCGCTCACGCGCGAGCAGTTCCGCAAAGTCACGGGCGCCGAAACCTTTCCTAATTTTCTGCGCAAGGACGTGAAGGATGACCTGTTGCACGTGTATTCAAATGGCGAGTTCACCTACACGCTGCGCGGAGTCCATGCGAAGGTTTCGGTGATTTGGAATTTCGAGGCTCCCCCTGGAACAGGAGACACGCACGCGTCAATCATGCGCGGCACCCGCGCCAACCTCGTTATTCGACAAGGCGCGAACGAACAATTCAAACCCGTGCTCCACGTTGAAAACGCTGGCGGCGCGCCGGCGGCGGAGTTCGAAGCCGCCCTGCAAAGCGCGCTCGCAGCGATTCCCTTTCGCGCCATCTCATTCAAGCGCGACGGCGCGACGTGGCGAATTGTCGTTCCCGAGCACTATAACGCCGGACACGAAGCACACTTCGCGCAGGTCACGCAGAACTTCCTGAACTACGTGCGCGCAGGCCAATTGCCGTCGTGGGAGCGGCCGAACATGCTCACGAAATACGCCACGATCATGCAGGCCTACGAACTGAGCCGCTGATCTCTCCTCTCGGACCACTCCTTTCTCCCCTCGCCTGCGACGCAGGAGCGGGAGAGACCTCTGAGGTAGTCCGTCAATCATGGAGTTGAAAGATGTTCACACGCATTTCATGCAGCGGGTTGGTGTGGAAGAAGGGCAGCGTAAAGGCTCTCGTAGAGTGTGACTCCGCGGCGCTGCAAGCTCCGCAGGTATCTAGCCTCGTCGTAAGGGGTGTTTTCTTTCCAACAGCGGAAAATGATTCGCAACCA
>DASPIL010000105.1 GCA_035629175.1 Verrucomicrobiia bacterium
GTCGCGCCCGGACGGTTCACGAAATTGAAATCAGATATGAATGAAGTGGTTGCACCGCCAGCTTTCCGCACGATGCCGCTGTTGGTGAACGTCAGAGCCGGCCCGCCGTAGGTTTGATAAATCTGATCGTTGCTCGTCATCGACCACAGGCCGCCGTTGCTGATCGTTGTCGATGAAGTGCTGCCGCTCAGGAGATTTCCTCCGCTCCAGGCAACTGTTCCCTGGTTGTTGAGCTGCAGGTTGTAAACGTTCTTATTGGCGGTCTCAGAGAACTGCACGGTTCCGCCCGGCTGCACCGTGAGGCGTCCCTCGATACCGCCGGAACGAACCACCAACGTTCCCGAGCCGACCCGATTCGTGCCTTTTAGTTGTGAGCCATCGATCGCCAGGTTGGTGATCGCGCCTGCCTGTTGAAACGTGTTGCCGATCACAAAAACTTCTCCGCCCGTCAGCATCAGGTTGGGGATGATGTTGGTGCGGAGGTTCAGGGTCCCGCCTTGGAACCGTGCGATGCCGGTGCCCGAGGCCGTGCCGCCTGCATCCAGCCAGGTGCCACCGGCAATGCTGATGAGCCCGGGCGACACGGTGGAGAACTGCCCGCCCAGCTGGTTGCTTGTGCCGCCGTTGAACTGAAGCGTGCCCGAAGAAACCTGGACGATCGCGCCCGGGCGGTTCGTGAACTGGAAGTCGCTGATGTGCGACGTCCCGGTGCCGCCGTTCTTTTGGATGGTTCCGGAATTAAGGAGCCTCAGCTGTGGGCCGCCATAGGTTTGATAGATTTGGGCATCGCTCGTGATCTGCCACAAGCCGCCGTTGCTGATGACCGTCGAGGTTGTGCTGCCGCCCAGGAGATTTCCGCCGCTCCACACAATGGTTCCGCGGTTCGCGAGGTTCAGGTTGTAAACGTTCTTGTTTGCGGAACCGCCAAAGTTCAACTGGCCACCCGGCTGCACCAGGAAGCGTCCCTGCAACCCGCCGGCTGTCATTGAAAGAATCCCGTTGGCGTTGACGGTTCCGAGGTTTGTCACGGTAATCGGATTCGCCGTAGCGATCTGGATTGTTTGCACGCCGCTTGCCGCGCCGAGATTCAGGGTGGCAATTGCAACAGTGCCAGTCGGAATTTGGATGGTGTACGTTCCCGGGACTGTAATGTTTGCGGTATCGATGCTCACGGGAACGCTGTTCGGGGACCAGTTGCCGGCGGCAAACCAGTTTCCACCTAGAGTGTTTGTCCACTGGCGAACGGCGCCCTGGGCGAGGGTGAACGATGCCAGGAGCGCGACAGCTGTCAGCTTTTTCATGGGTCCTTTCTGATGGGACAAATGCGCCATCGATGGCGAGACGCAATCAACACCTTCTATATGCAGTTGGGGCGAAGGGATTGGAGGGAAAGGGTAGCCGGATGTCCACTCCGGAACATACGGAACTATCCTACCTTTACAGCATGTGGCCGATCTGCCCTGAGGTCAGGACAGGAGCGTCCAGGTTCCCCATGCAGCCAGCAAAATTCCTGAGAATCGCGTGACGTATCCGACGCGGGGAACGACTTTTTCGATCAACACGAAAGTGGAAAGGAATGCGATCCACCAAAGGTTCATGACACCGCCCACGAAGAGCAATGCCATGAGCATCCAGCAACAACCCGTGCACTGAAGGCCGTGGTCCCATCCCATCGCGAGGCTGCCCCAGCCGCTGTTGCGCCATCCGGTTGCCAGGTAGTTCTGGCGGGAGCGGCATCGGGCGAGGCACGAAGTCTTGAGGCGCACGAATTGAAAAAGGCCCGCAACGAGCAACAGGCACCCTGCAAAAATCCGGTTGGCGCTTTCCATCATGGGCGACAGCAAGTCCCACGCATTCAGTGCCCATTGGGTGACTGCAGCGACGACGCTGAACCCCGTCCAGACCAGCAAGTATCCCGCGGTGAAAAACGCGGTGCGTCCGTACGGTTGCGTCTCAGGCGAGTGCTGCCGTTGCAGGGCGGTAAATGCCAGGATCATTGGAGCCGCGGTGGGAAGCATCATTGCCACCATCATCTCTGCCCACATCAGGAAGAGCGGGAAGAGGGTTGCGGGTGACGAAGCGTTGGTATCCGGGCCCGACATCTTCATGCCGGCGCATTGGCACGTGCCGGTTTCGTACATTGCCCGGGCCTCATAAGCCATGTAAGCCCATGCGAGCACCGTGATGCCGGCGATCGCCGACAGCACTATCCATTGATCTCGTTTTTGGATGCGATTCATGGCAGCAACGGAGCCGCAGATTATCAATACACCCGCGGCTGGCAACGCGTGATTCCGGCGGAATTAACTTCATCACGGCAGACGTTGCGTTTAATTTCCAGCTTTATGAGCCAGACACATCCGCTCACAACGACAACGTTCGACCTGCCTGGTTATCGCATCACGCGATCCCTGGGAGTGGTCCGCGGCATCGTGGTTCGCTCCCGCTCCGTCATTGGCAACATAGGCGCCACGATTCAAATCTTGTTTGGCGGAAACATCTCGCTCTACGCGGAACTGTGCGAGCGTGCTCGCGGCGATGCATTCAACCAGATGCTTGAGCATGCAGGCAAATTGGGAGCGAACGCGGTGATTGGGATCCGTTACGATGCCACCGGCATTGGGCAGAACGTGACGGAAGTTTTGTGTTACGGGACGGCGGTATTTGTGGAGCGCGCCACCTAAAGGCTGCGCCCAGGGAAAACAAAGCTAGATTCGGATCAGACATGACCGGACACAGCAAATTGCATCGGCAGATGGAATCACGCGGCATGAAGCCGGCAGCCGCGGAAATCACCTCCCTACCCAGGGTGACCGTTCCCCTCCATGATGCTGCTGCCGCGGATGCCGATCCACGGCTCGTGGACGCCCTTGAGGAAAACGATGATGTGAAGGACGTCTGTTCAAATGCCGAGTTTTCTGAGACGTAAAGCGCGGACTTGAAGCGCGGGGCCCTGGGTTCATGAATAAGCTGACCGACCAGTCATTGATGGCACGCGTGCTCGCCGCCCTGGCACGCGCAATCTGCCGCCGGCCCTCGCTGTTCATCTATCCGCAAATCATTCTCTTCGGCCTCAGCGTTTTCATAACGATCCAGTACCTCCAATTCGACACCAGCCGCGATAATCTCGTGAGCTCGAATAAGAAGTATCATCGCAACTTTCTCGAGTTCCGACGGGAATTTCCGCAACAGGACGATTTGGTGGTGGTGGTGGAGAGCGAGGATTCTGAAAAAAACCGCCAATTCGTGGAACGGCTCGGGGCGCGCCTTGAAGCCGAGACGAATGTTTTTACACACGTGCTGTACAAGGGCGACATGCGGATGCTCGGGAGCAAGGCATTGTTGTTTGCCTCGCCTTCAGATGTCGCTGACCTGCAGAAGACGCTCCAGGATTACCGCCCGTTCATACGCCAGTTCAGCAGCACGACGAATTTGAATTCGTTGTTCACGATGATCAACACCCAGTTCCGCACTGCGCGGCGGGGTCAATCCGAAGAGAACGAATCGATGATTAGGGCGCTGCCTGCGCTCGAGCGCATTATCGAGCAGGCGACCAGGAGCCTCGAACGGCCGGGAAAACCGCCATCGCCGGGAATCACCGCGTTGTTCGATCCCACGGGCGAAGCGGAAAAGGATATCTACATCACCTTTGCGGAAGGCCGCATTTATCTCGTGACCGCGCACGCGCTCCTGCCCTCAAAGCCTGGGGAAAATCGCAATCCGGAAGCGGTCGCGCGACTCCGCGCATTGGTGAAGGAAGTCCGGCGCGAAGTGCCGGGCGTCAACGCCGGGGTTACAGGCGAACCCGTATTGGAAATCGACGAAATGGAGCAATCGCAGCGTGACACCATGATCGCGAGTGTTGTGTCGCTGGTGCTTTGCGTGCTGATTTTTGTCTACGGATACCAGGAAACCGGGCGGCCCGTGAAGGCGACTCTCTGCCTGATCGTGGGCGTGGGCTACACGATGGCCTTTGCGACCCTGGTCATCGGGCATCTGAACATTCTGACCATTACGTTCGTGCCGATTCTGATTGGCCTGGCGATTGATTTCGGCGTGCACCTGATCACACGGTATGAAGAGGAATTGCGGCACGGGATGGCGACAGATGCGGCACTGACGCGGGCGATGGTGTTCACGGGGCAGGGGATCTTCACGGGCGCCTTCACAACCGCAGGAGCTTTCATGGCGATGGCGCTGACCAACTTCAAGGGAATCCAGGAAATGGGCGTAATCTGCGGCGGGGGGCTGTTGATCTGTTTGATTCCGATGCTGACGATGCTGCCGGCACTCCTGCTGCGCGGGAGACAGAATGTAATCGATCACGTTCAGGGCGACGCGACGCCCGCGGGAGCGCGCATTGAAAATATCTGGCTCACGCGGCCGCGGGTGACTGTCGCTGTTACGACGGTGGTGTCAATCCTGGCGCTGACGCAACTGCCGCGGCTCTACTTCGATTACAATCTGCTCAACATGCAAAGTGCCGGGCTCCCGGCCGTGGTGTTCGAACACAAGCTGATCAATTCAGCATCGAAATCGGTTTTGTTCGCGGCTGTGGTGGCGGATTCATTGGAAGAGGCAGTACGGTTGGAGGAGGAAATCCTGAAGTTGCCCGTAGTTGCAGAGAAAGGCGGAGTGGATTCCATAGCCCGGTTTCTCGCGGCCGACCAGCGGGAGCAGCTTCGTCTCATTGGGGAAATCAAGAGAAGCCTCGATGGAATCCAATTTCGGCCGCCCGACCCCAGTCCTGTCGACGTGCCCGCATTGAGCCGAACGCTGTATTCGCTGCGAGGTTATGCTGGTCTCGCGATTCAGGAGATCCAGGATGAGGAACCCGAGTTGGCGGAGCAGTTGCGCTCGTTGCGTGGCGCGATTGAAAACCTGCGCAGGACGATGTTCCGCGGTGGTCCAGAGGATGTCGCGCGCAACGGAGAGAAGTTGGGCGAGTTCCAGCTTGCCCTGTTCGATGACGTCCGCGAAACGTTTCGCGCGTTGCAGACCCAGGACAACAGCGCGCCTCTCGCCATCGAGGATTTGCCTGATGCGTTGCGAGACCGGTTTATCGGGGTGAACGGCCGATTTCTTCTCCAGGTTTATCCGAAAAACGATGTCTGGGTTCGTGAGCATCAGGAGGAATTTGTTGAAGCCCTGCAAAAGGTGGATCCGAATGTGACGGGTACGCCCGTGCAGCTGTACCATTACACCGACCTTTTGAAACGGAGCTACCAGGAAGCGGCGTTATATGCGCTCGGCGCCATCGTGCTCCTCGTATTCATCCACTTCCGCAGCCTGGTTTCGGTGTTGCTGGCTTTAACTCCAGTGGCGATCGGCTCGATTTGGACGGGTGCGTTAATGGGATTTTTTGGAATTCCGCTGAATCCGGCCAATATCATGACCCTGCCCCTGGTGATTGGCATCGGCGTGACGAATGGAATCCACATACTCAACCGGTTTGCGGAGGAACAAACACCCAGCATCCTCGGAAAAAGCACGGGGAAGGCGGTGTTCGCGTCGGGACTCACCACGATCGCGGGTTTCGGCAGCCTGATCCTCGCGCGGCACCAGGGAATTCAAAGCCTCGGGGCGGTGATGTCGACGGGAGTCTTAATGTGCATGGCGGCTGCGTTAACATTCGTGCCCGCGCTGCTCAACCTGACACAGAAGAGGCATCCCAAAAACAAACAACCCAGTGTCGAAAATGCACGATCGACACTGGGTCGGGAGGAACCGAGGTAAAAACCTCAAGTGTGCTGAAAACTTAGAAGAAACACTTTTAATGTCAATATCTATGTCCCATTCAGGCCTTTGGGCGGAAGAATCTTCTCGATAACGTTATTGGCTTTTCCTTCAATGCCTCCAGGAATTCTCATGCAACGGATGCTAACAGCGGTTTGGCTCACAGTTCTCTGCGCGCTGCTCCCGTCTTTGGGCAAGGCGGGCGACTGGGCGAACGCCGGTTTTCTGTTCGACGATTTTCCCCTCGCCATTTCGGAAGGTCACCGCACGGAAATCCTCGGCCCGTTATTTTATTCTGAGGAACGCGATGAGACCTACACCTGGGCAGTTCCGCCGCTCGTGATGCACCATCAATATCCAGGCACCGATTCCGAGGAATGGGATTTTCTGTATCCGTTCGCGAGTTTGGACCGCTTTGGAACGGAGTATCGCTGGCACATTTTCCAATTGTTCAGCTTTGCGGGCGGCGAAAACCAGGAGCAAGAGAAGGCCCGCCGGTTCACGCTGTTCCCGATTTATTTCCAGCAGCGGTCGAGCAACCCGGAGGAAAACTACACCGCAGTTGTTCCGTTTTACGGGCATCTGAAGAAGCGCCTGCTGCGTGATGAAATTTATTTCCTCATGTTTCCCATTTATTCGGAAACCCGGAAACGAGAAGTGGTGACGCGAAATTATGTTTACCCGTTCTTTCATCTTCGGGAAGGCGGCGGAGTCAAGGGCTGGCAGTTCTGGCCGCTGTATGGGCAGGAACACAAGGACATCACCTGGAGCACAAATGGCTTTGGGGACGTGCAGATGATTCCGGGCCGGGACAGCCGGTTTATTTTGTGGCCCATTCACCTGAACCAGACGTCCGAGATCGGCACAACAAACGTGACGCGGCAGCACGCAGTATTGCCTATCTATAGCGTCCAGCGTTCCCCGATGCGGGATTCTACCACCGTTGGCTGGCCGTTTTTCTCGAAGGTGGACGACCGTGGAAAGCAATACATTGAATGGCAGACGCCGTGGCCGTTTGTTGTGTTTGCACGGGGTGAAGGGAAGACCACGACCCGCTTCTGGCCCCTGTTCAGCCGTGCCAGCAGCACCAACCTGGAAAGCTCGTTCTATCTTTGGCCGGTTTACAAATACAACCGCGTGCATGGCCAGACCGTGGACCGGGAACGCACCCGCATCTTCTTTTTCCTCTACTCCGATATCGTCCAGGCCAATCTGGAAACGGGCAAGGCGCAGCGGCGCATTGATGCCTGGCCGCTGTTCACGCATCGACGGGATTACAACGGCGACACGCGGCTTCAGGTGTTATCCCTGCTTGAGCCGCTCCTGCCAAACAGCAAGAGCATCGAACGCAGCTACTCCCCTCTGTGGGCGTTGTGGAGATCGGAAAACACTCCGCAGGAAGGGGCGAGCAGCCAATCGTTGTTGTGGAATCTCTATCGCCGCGATGCGACCCGGGATTCCAAAAAATGCTCGCTCCTCTTCGGCCTTTTTCAGTATCAATCGGGTTCCGCAGGAAAAGGTTTGCGGCTGTTCTATATCCCGCTCATGAGGCCGGACCGAACGGCGACCGACTAGCGGTGGACAACCCATCCCGGGTTGAATGCCTGGCGGCTATATAAGAGTATGTTCGAAAACATCGGTGAAATGGTCGTGCTGTTCTGGCGCACGCTGATGGCGCTGCCGGTAACGTGGCGCCAGCGCCAGAAAGTGTTCGATCAGTTCTTTGAGATCGGCAATGCCAGCCTGCTGATGGTCTGCATTCTTTCGTTCTTCATCGGTGGCGTCATCGCTCTCCAAACAGGACCTGTCCTTGTCGAGCGCGGTCTTGCCAGCGCCGTCGGCGGCCTCGTCGGCATCTCCACCGCCAAGGAACTCGCGCCCGTGATGATGTCCATCCTGATCGCCGGCCGCATTGGTTCAGCCATGGCTGCCGAGATAGGCTCCATGCGCGTCTATCAGGAAATTGATGCGTTGCGCACGATGAACATCAACCCGATTCATTACTTGGTGCTTCCCCGGATTCTCGCTGTCGCAATGGCGCTGCCGCTGCTTGTCGTGTTTTCGATTCTTGTTTCATGGCTCGGCGGCGCAATGGTGTCCGCCGCGAACAATCGCATCGATATCTCGTTTCCTGCATTCTTCACCAACCTCCGTGAGGTCGTGGACGTTCCTGATGTTGCCAATGGCGTGTTCAAAAGCTTCTGCTTTGCGCTCGTGATTGGGGTCGTCTCCTGTCATCAGGGCCTGGTCACCCGCGGAGGGCCCCGCGGCATCGGCCGCTCTGTCACCAAGGCTGTCGTGAACTCGATCGTTCTGATCGTGCTCTTTGATTACATCCTCACCCGACTCCTGCTGAAATGAGCCCCAACCCACGTCCGGATCATGGCGTCAGCGTCGAAGTCCGCGGGCTGCGGCGCAGTTTCGGCAACAACGAAGTCCTCAAAGGCATCGATTTGTTGATCCAGCCGGGCGAGGTGTTCGTTCTGATGGGCCCAAGCGGCAGCGGCAAAAGTGTCCTGCTGCGCCACATCATCGGCCTCG
Organism: Verrucomicrobiia bacterium; assembly: GCA_035629175.1. NCBI lineage: Bacteria > Pseudomonadati > Verrucomicrobiota > Verrucomicrobiia > Verrucomicrobiia bacterium. The sequence continues at coordinate 8,278 of DASPIL010000105.1, forward strand.
AGGAACCCGAACAGGGCGAGATCCTGATCAATGGCGAATCCATCCACTCTCCCGGCGTGATGGATAAATACAGGATGGCAATGGTCTTTCAATCAGGCGCCTTGCTCAACTCGTTGACGGTCGGAGAAAACGTCGGGCTTTACCTTTCCGAACACCGCTTGAAATCCCCTGAGGAAATCGACGGCATCGTTTCCGAGAAACTCGAGACCGTGGGGCTCAAGGGGACGGAAAACAAGCTGCCTGGCGAACTTTCGGGCGGAATGAGGAAACGCGTGGCCATCGCCCGCGCCCTTGTCACCGAGCCGCAGTTGATTCTTTACGACGAACCCACGAGCGAGCTCGACCCGTTGTCCGCAGTCGTGATCGGCGATGAAATTCGAGAATTGAACGAGCGAATCCACGTCACCTCGTTGATTGTCTCGCACGACCGCGATCTCGCGTTCGGCGTGGCGGATCGCATTGGAGTCATCAATGACGGAAGGATCGTGGCCCTGGGAACGCCGGACGAAGTCAAACAGAGCGCGGATCCGATGATTCGCCGCTTTTTGCATGCCGATTTCAAACGAACGAACCAAAGTTGATTATGAAGAATTCTCTCGAAACCCGGATCGGGATTTTCGTGGCGCTCACGGTCCTCGCGGCCGTTTTCATCCTTGAGATGATTGGCGGGATTGAAAAATTCACGCGCGGGTATCACCTGCACGCCGATTTCGAAACCGTCCAGGAACTGAAGGTGGGCGACCGCGTCAAGATGGCGGGCGTCGAGGTCGGCCGCGTGGAAAACATCCAGCTGAATGCCACCGCAAACAAGGTGCGGGTCACCATGAAGATTCGCAAGAATGCGGGGGTCCGCACGGACAGCCTCGCTGTCATCCGGTTCGCTGGCCTCATGGGCCAGAACTTCGTCGCATTGAATTTTGGCACCCCCGGCGCGCCGCTGGCCGTGAACGAAACCATCCTGCAAACCGCCGAACAACCCGACTTGAATGCAATCATGGTGAAGCTCGATAATGTCGCCTCCGGTGTGGAGAACCTGACGCGCAGCTTCACGGGCGACAAAATTGACAATCTCCTGGGGCCGTTCACCGACTTCCTGAAAGCCAATCAGGTGCCGCTCACGATGACGATTGCCAACCTGCAAAACATTTCAGCACAAATCTCGCGCGGCGAGGGAACCATAGGAAAGATGATCTATGATGAAGCCCTTTATGCGTCAGCAGTGACCACCGTCAGCAATCTCCAGCACGCGACCGGCGACATTCAGCTCACGCTCGCGGAGGCGCGCAAGGTTGTCGACCAGGTCAACTCAGGGCAGGGGACCATGGGCCGATTATTGAAGGACGAAAGTCTCTATAATGAGACCACGGCCTCGATGACAAACCTTCGCGAGATCCTGCAGAAGATCAACCAGGGCCAGGGATCCGTGGGCAAGCTGGTCAACGACCAGGAATTTTATCGCAACGCAAAACTGACGCTTCAGAAACTCGACAAGGCGACGGAGGGGCTCGAGGACCAGGGGCCGCTGAGCGTCCTTGGCATTGCGGTGAACAGCCTGTTCTAGCGGTTCATTTCCGCGTTGTATAACTCCACTGTCCGTCGCGCGCGGTGATCTTCACTGCGCCGGAATCCCGCATGTAGATCACTGGCGCAGGATGATTTTCCAGGCGCTGCCGCAAGGCCGGCGTGGCGCGTTTTGTTGCAGGCAGCTCCGCGTCCGCAACCACGATCAGGGCAGGAGCAATCGCATCGAGCAAATCCGCGCGCAACGGTTCCGCTCTCTCAGGAATTCCTGTAATCACAATGTCTGCCCGCAAGTCAGCCCCTGATTCCAACAACGCCATCTGCCCTTCCCGTCCCAGCTCTGAAAGCAGCAAAATGCTGACGCCGTTCAGGGTTCCCTTGAGAACGAGGCATGCGTCGTCGGCAAGCGTGTGACGAGCGGCGGCAGCGGGATGCAGCACGCTCCACGTTCCGGCAGTGTCTCCTTTCATCACCTTCTCCCATGCGGCGGGCCGCGCTTCCAGCGTTTTCAGAAATGCCCGGTAAGGCGCCGACCTGAAACGCGCGCCACTCGTGATCACATGCCTGGTGGGAATCTCCGCAATGAGCTGTTCGGCGCCTGCCATCGCGCGAGCATCCCCGTGCGTGACCACCAGGCGCCCAAGGGAATCCACGCCGCGGGATCGGAGAAACGGTTCCACAACAAACCGAAATGCATCTGCGTTCCCGCAGTCGACAAGGATATCATCGGAACTTCCCGGCGCATCGATGTATACCGCGTTGCTCCCGGAACACGGGATGGCATACAGGATCGCTGTCCTGTGGCTGTGCCACGCACGTGCTCCGTAAAAACATCCAATCGCAAGAACTGCGGCGAACGTCCACATCCGAAACTTCCTGCGGAATGCATGCCCGCTGAGAGAATAAATCAACGCGCTGTAATAAATTCCCATGTCGATGGGTTCGGGCGCCCGTTGATAAAAGAATGCTCCGGGCAGTTTAGCAGCGGCTTCTCCAATCTTCGTCATGAGAACCATCCAAAGCCAGCCGCTGTGATTGAACAACTCGCCAAGAAATGGAAACACGGGTCCGCAAAATAAACTGCCGAGCGTGCATGCCAGTGCCGCACTCCCGAGCGGAACCATGAGCAGGTTGGAAAGCACAGTGACTGGACTGAAAAGGTGAAAGTAATACGCCGTGAGGGGCCATGCTCCCAGCCACGCGGCTATGGATGAAATCACGGCGGTTGCAACGTGGCGCAGCGGAATTCCCGCCCACCGTTTCCATCGGGGCACCAACGCTGGAGGCAGCCACGGATCCGCTTGCAGCAACTTGTCGCGCAGTTGTTCGAATGGCGGCAGCAACAACGCCATGCTGAACACAACGAGAAAGGACAGTTGGAATCCGGCCTGAAAAAGTTGTTGCGGATCCCATACGAGGATCACCAGCGCGGCCGTCGAGAATGAGTTCAGGAGATCAACGGGACGGCGCAGGGACCAACCGCCAACCACGATGCTCATCATCACCGATGCGCGCACTGCACTCGCCGTCCAGCCCGTTGCGCCCGTATAGAACCATAGCAAGGGAATCACCACCACACCGCACCAGTGACGCGGCACGCGAGTGACTCGACAAAGCGCCACCAGAATGGCCGCAATCAATCCCATGTGAAGCCCGCTGATTGCGAACAGATGCATCGTGCCGGAAATGATGAACGGCTCGTAGGCTTCATTTGGGAGAACATCGCGGCAGCCGAGAGCCATCGCCCAAAGCAGTCGAACCGGTGCATCGATGCGCGGCAGCCCGCGTGAAAGCGCCTGCTGCGACCACGTTACGAACCGCTGGCTTATGGATAACCTGGCAGGGACTGAGACCATTACCCAATCAGAGACTTTGGTGATCAGCTGGAAGTGAATTCCCTGGCGCTGCAGGTAGGAGCGATAATCAAACAATCCCCATACGACGGGCTGAGCCGGGAAAGCGATCGTTCCCGAAACCTCCACGACTTGTCCCGCTGAATGAACCTCCGGCAGAACGCCCGAAACCGTGGCGAGAAGCGTCCCATCGGCAATCCTCCACTCGCCGTTTTTCCGAATCTGACTGACATGAATTTCCGCGAGAGTGCGACGGCTCTCAACCTCGTTCCTCAAACGGATCCGTTCGCTGGGCGAGCCCGCGAGTGTGCCGCGGATGACCACCTCCTCCGCGTTCCCATCCAGCTGCAGCCGCAAGTCGTTGGGCGAAACAATTGCCGTGCGATGCGCGAGGTTCGTCCATGCGGTGAGCAGGACGAGCGGAAATACGAGCGATTTGCGCCGTTCTGGAGCGAGGAGTGCAATCAGCGCAACGGAAAATGCGAGTGCAAAGAGAAGCCATGGCGGCAAAGGAACCCCATTCGCCACAATCAATCCCATCGCATAGGCCAGCGCCACATACCCCAGCGGCCGTCTCATCCGCGCGCAGATTAGGATGCGAACAAGGTTTTGAGAATCAGAATCGGGAACCTGCTGACACTTCGCGCCTCTTACTTCATCGAATGAAAATCCAATTGCATGGAACGAATCCGCGTTTCGAAAAAAATCCCCCATCGACGCACCTCAGGAAACCCCTGGAAAAGCTGGGTGATAACGTCCCAACGGCGGCACCAATTTCCTCGCGCACATTGAAGGCGATGCTCACTCTTGCCACTGCCATCGCAACGAGCCCCGCATTTGCAGACGTTGTGAGTCTTGCGCCGACGGGGGACACCTTCATCCATTTTCCCGACGTTGACAGTAACGCGGGCGCCAATCCGTGGTTTGATGCGGGAACCGATGGCAACGGCGGAGTTCGCCGCGGACTCATCCAATTCGATGTCAGCTCCATTCCACCAGGATCTACGATTACGTCGGCAGTGCTGCGCATGGTGATGACAAAAGTGCCCGGCAACGGGTCGGGAGCGGTGAACTCTAGCTTCGAACTGCGGCGAATGACAACAGGTTGGGCTGAAGGTGTCCAGGGGGGCACCAGCGGCAGTCCCGCCTTGCCCGGCGAGGCAACGTGGAGCGCCCGCATGAAGGACGTCTTGCCGTGGACGACCCCAGGCGCGACGAATGACGCGCGGATCGCCGCAAGCGCCTCAGTTGCAATCGGTGCGACGTTGTTCACGCCTTATTCGTGGACGGGCACCGGCGTTGTTGCCGACGTGCAATTCTGGGTGAACAATCCTTCCGTCAATGCAGGCTGGCTGCTGACGTCCACCGCGGAATCGGGTTTTCGAACGGTCCGTGGGTTCGCTTCACGAGAGGATGTTGCCAATGGTCCGCGGCTTGAAGTGGGATACATTTCGCCAAATCCGCCTGGCCCTGCACGGTTCGCCTCGATAACGCTGACGAACGCATTTTTGCCGACGCCGCCCCTGTTGATCTCGAACGGTCTGCTGACGTTGACGTGGTCTGGCGACACCAACAGCCGCTTTGATCTGCAATATTCAACATCACTCTCCAGCAACGAGTGGCGCCTCGCGCAGGCGAACATTCCGGCGGATATGTCTGGATCCAATGTGCTGACCGATCCTCCCTATCTTGCGAGTCCCGCCTACGGAGCGAATTCCAACGTGTTCTACCGCGTGGAGTCGCTTCCACCTTCCAAACCCGCCCTCGCCGTTCGACTTCAAGTCGTGGTGACCAATCTGGTTTCGCCCACGGTGTTGACGCACGCGGGCGATGGGTCCGGCCGAATGTTCATTGCCGACCAGGTGGGGCACGTTCGCATTGTGGATCCTCAGGGAAATCTGCTGCCCGGACCGTTTCTTGATATTTCCAATCGCATGGTGGTCCTTCAGCCTGGATACGATGAACGCGGGCTGCTCGGGTTGGTGTTCCATCCCGGTTACGCCACGAATGGCCGATTTTTCGTCTATTACGCAGCGCCTTCCACAAACGCCGTGTTCAACAATCAAACCGTGCTTTCTGAATTCGCTGTATCAGCGGGAGATCCGAACGTGGCCGACGCGTCAAGTGAACGCATCCTGCTGACCATCGATCAACCCGAATTCAATCACGAAGGCGGCGCACTCGCGTTTGGACCCGATGGATATTTATACATCGCGTCGGGTGACGGCGGCGGCGGCGGAGATCAGCACGGCCCCTTCGGCAATGCGCAGGTGCTGACCAATCTCCTGGGAAAAATCCTGCGCATCGATGTCGACGGAACCAATTCGGACAACGGCGAGTATGGCATTCCACTCGACAATCCCTTTGTGGGGACCGCAGGCGCGCGCACCGAGATTTATGCTTATGGCTTTCGCAATCCGTGGCGTTTTTCGTTTGATCGCGGCGGCAGCCAGCGCGCCTTCGTCGCGGATGTGGGGCAGAATGTGTGGGAGGAAGTGAACATCCTGCGCAAGGGCGGCAATTACGGCTGGCGCATCATGGAAGGCTTGCACGCCTTCGATCCCGCTCTCGCGGCATTGCTAAACGTGGATATTCCCGGCCTTGAACAGCCGATCATCGAGTACCCGCACGGACCGCTGGGAATCTCGATCATTGGTGGATTTGTGTATCGCGGAACTGGATATCCTCAACTTGCAGGCAAGTATGTGTTCGGCGATTTCAGCACGGGTTTCGGCGCGCCCGCTGGCGTCCTTTATTACCTCGACGAAACACGGCCAGGCATTTGGGAACACTTCACCTTCCAGCTGCATCCGGGCGGTGGAAATCTTGGCCGATTCCTAAAGGGATTCGGCGAAGATGAATCTGGAGAAATTTACGTGCTCAGCACGTTCCTGCTCGGGCCTTCAGGAACAAGCGGTGACGTGCGAAAACTCGTTCGCCCGTAGCGCAGGTCTCCGAACCTGCTGTATCGCAGACGTCCTCGTACGCTGGGCGCATTAACCCCCGGCAGGTAAGGAAACATGTCCACCTCCGCAGTAGCTGTAGGGCAGACCGGCGATACAGCAGACTCGGAGGTCTGCCTTATGCAGCTCGCTCCCGGATTACACGTGCCCGGGCGCATGTGATCATCCACACGATCCCCATCCCCGCACAGCCGCCGATCGTATCGAGCACAACATCCGAGAACTGGCCCTGACGGCCGGGAACGAGGCTTTGATGAAACTCATCGCTGGCCGCATACACGGCCACAAATGCCACCGCCGCCCAAGCCGTTCGCGAACTCCAAGGAATCTTCTCGCGCCATCGCGGCTCTGTTATCGCGCGCCAAAACAAGATCGCGAGCACGGCATATTCCGTCAGGTGCGCGCACTTTCGGACAAACGTTACAACCCGGGACATGTTCTCATCAGGAATCCCCGGAAAAAACCACTGCAGGAACGGGCCGATAATTCGCGAGGATCGGTTGAAGGATTGCCGGTCGCCGGAAGCTGAAAAGATTACAGCCATCCAGATCATTACAGGCAGCCAATAGGAAAGGAATCGTCGAGACCATGTCACCACCGCAGCAGACCAAAGTTCAAGTTAATGGCGCAAACATAATTATGGTTTGTCGCGCAAACCCGCCGTATGTTCCCGACCGCCGCCCCGAAAGGCGGCCCACGTATTATGTTGAAACTGGGAGTTAACATCGACCATGTCGCCACTGTCCGGGAAGCACGTTATCGCGGACGGAATTCCGGCGAGCCTGATCCTGTTGCCGCCGCCCTCGACAGCGAGGCCGCGGGCGCACATGGCATCACGGCCCACCTGCGCGAGGATCGCCGGCACATCCAGGACCGCGACATCCTCGAACTGCGCAAACGCATCGGTACACGGCTGAACCTCGAAATGGCCAATGCGCCCGAGATCATCGAGATCGCCCTCAGCCTCAAACCCGACATCGTTTGCATTGTCCCGGAAAAGCGCAACGAAGTGACGACCGAGGGCGGATTGGATGTCGTTGCGCAGGAATTCGCCTTGAGCGAAACGCAGAAGCGCATGTCAGCTGCGAGAATCCAGGTGAGCCTGTTCATCGCGCCCGATCCGCTGCAAGTGGAAGCATCGCGCCGCGTGGGCGCCGAGTTCATTGAGTTACACACGGGTTCCTTCGCTGAGCACTACAACGATCCCAAATTGCGGGACGTTGAGTTGACCCGCCTGGTGCAAGCCGCCGAACTTGCGAAGCGACTTGGGTTGAAGGTGAATGCCGGGCATGGCTTGAATTACACGAACCTGCCTGCGCTGTTCCGTGTCCCGCATCTCGTCGAGTTGAACATTGGCCACAGCATCGTGAGCCGCGCGCTTTCCGTGGGAATGAAAACCGCCGTGAGCGAAATGCTGGCCGTGATGCGCGGCTATCCCGCGCAGGGCACCTCCTGACGTAGCGCAGACTTCCAAGTCTGCTGTATCGCCCGTCCTCCGTAGCAGCTACTGCGGAGGGTGGACAGGTTTCCTAACCTGCGGTGCGTTCCCGATCCGGCGCGTGAAGCATTTCACCCGCATTGTGAATTTCCGCGCCCTGCCGACTTGGAAGTCGGCGATACAACAGGTTGTGAAACCTGCGCTACGCATCGGCAACAGAAAAGCCAGCACGAGGAGTTGTTTGCGGATGCGCAGCAAAACGTTCGCATGCGGAAACAACCCCCCGTCTGGCCCATTGCCGTCTCAACACTGTTCTGTGTCATACGGTCAGCAACTCCAGGCTGCGGCGGCGAATGCTGACCTGGCGCTCAGCGTGCCGCAGCACATTGCGAGTCTTTTCCTCGAACAACGCGGGGAACACGAGCAACGGATACCGCGTCTCCCACGCGACAGCCGCCGCTTCGTTCGCAGCCCTGCGGACATCGGCATTCAGCCGCGCGTCCGGAAGCTCGAACAGCGTGTCGCGCAACAGCCGGTTCTTCAATCGTTCCAATGCGTTCTCCTGTATCGTTCGAAACGGGAACGGAGGCGTCGGCCGCAGTTCGAATCGTGTATCGGGCCCGAACCTCGTCAGGACCGGTCTGGCATTTTCTCTCATAGTTTTTCTTTTGTTACCCGGAGTTCCGGGTGTTTGTTTGTGTTTGGTGGAAAATAAAAAACCCGCGATTGGCTGGGCCATCGCGGGTGTGTGAAATCTGGAGTTCGTCTAGTTTTGACCCACGATGCCAATCAGGCAGGAACAACGGTGCCAGGTGGACATTTGTCCCTGGACCGTCGGGCACTGCTTAATGGAGCATGCGGTTGTCATAACGAACGCGGGAAAGAAACACTAGAGCGGGGACAATGTCAAAATTAATCTTGCCCAACCTGCGTAAACCGCGTAACCGGGAGGACCTTTCGCCGAACCGCGGACCGGGATATAAAACGAGGCTAGGCGTGAAATTGACGATGAAATGAGTGCGTTCCCCGCATTCCCCGCTCCCGGGGAGTCTATTTCCTGCCCATTTCGGCGGGAACGGCCAATGCTATGTTCATTCCATGAGCGATAAAGCACCACTAAAGATGGTCACGTGCAGTGGCTGCAATACCAAGGTTTTCATCTCCGGTGACCTCCCGCCCCTCGCTGTCGAGACCTGCAAGAAGTGCGGCACTTCCATAATGATGCCCCTCCTGCTGCGCCAGTTCGAACTGCGCAGCGTGATCGCATCGGGCGGGATGGGAACCGTGTATCGCTCGCACGACACCGTGCTGGATCGCATGGTCGCAGTGAAGTTGATGAAGAAGGAACTCCTGAGCGATCCGAAGGCGTTCGAGGATTTTTACAGGGAAGCCCGCGCGTGCGCCGCGCTGAACCACACGAACATCATTCACATCTACACCTTCGACGAATGGGAAGGGCAGCGTTATCTCGTCATGGAACTGGCTGACTGCGGCAGCCTGGACAACCGGATTGAGCGCCAGCAACGCGTCCATGAGCTGGACGTCCTGGACATCGGGATCAAAATTGCCTCCGCGCTGGACATGGTGCTGAAGCACGGACTGATTCATCGTGATATCAAGCCCGGCAACATCCTGTTCAATTCGGATGGGGAACCAAAGCTGGTTGATTTTGGTTTGGCCCGGCGTGTGGAAGCCGAACCGGAATCGCTCACTGAAACCCACGGAACTCCGTATTACGTGGCGCCGGAAAAAATCAAACGCGAGCCGGAGACGTTCCTGTCGGACATGTACAGCCTCGGCTGCACGCTTTACCATGCGCTGACCGGCCATGTGCCCTTCGAGGCACCTACCGTTGAAGAACTGGTCGCCGCGCACGTGCACACGCCCGTGACACCTCCCAATTTGGTTGTTCCCGATATTTCGCAGGGAACCAGCGATGCGCTATTGAAAGTGATGTCGAAGAAGCCGGCCGATCGGTTTCTCAGCTACGACGAATTCCGCATGGCTTTTGAACTCTCGCGCAGCCAGTTGCTGATCCACCAATCGACGCACGACGTGCCTGCAACCCGCGGCAAGAAAACGAGCTGGTGGCGGCGCTAAGCCGGAACCCTCCAGTTGAAGCGTAACACGAATCGACACAGCGCGACAGCCGCGATCAAAACGGGAATGGGGAAAACCGGTGTACGCGAATTACGCGAATGGAAGCGGGGAAATCCAGCCACGAATGGACACGGATTTGAACCAGAAAAGGCGTTCATTCGTGTCGATTGGTGTGCATTCGTTGGTTGAGAATGTTCCATTTTCAATCAGCCATCTGCCATCTGCCATTGCGATGGTGCATCCGAGAAGGCAGGCCCCGGAGGACCTGCCTTGTGATCTAAGAACGCTTACGGCTTGTCAGCTTTTGCGTCGGCCTGCGCCCCGTTTTTCGGACCGAATCTCACGAGAATCGCGGTGGCTTTCCCGCTCTCTTTCCGATACGTGCCGGCAACCATTTCGCCCACAACAGCATCGCCGAGCGCTGCGGGCTGGCCGTGCTTGACGATTTTGGTGTGATCATCGACCTGAAGCGTGGTGCTTCCGAAGGTGATGGTGCGGGCGGATGGGTCCACTGCCTTGAGTTTGCCGTTGAAAGGAACCGCGCGGGATTCCTTGTTTTCCACCTTTTCCGCTGTTGCTGGTGTTTCCTGTGCGATTGAACGCGTTGGAGCACTGGCGAGTGCTGCTGCGATTAAACAATACGCCCCGAACCTGACTGTTGCATTCATCATGGTTTTTTCCCTTTGTTAACCCTGCAGTCCCGAGCAGAAGAAACGAACGAACGATCCCGCGCAAGCAGAATCTCGCGCAAAATGGCAGACAGCAAAATGGCAAATGGCAAAACCGGGATTCCCTTGGGATGCGGCTTCAGGTGCGAGCGGATCGTCGATTGCAGCACACCTTTTCAAAAATCGGGTTCGATTGAAGGATTCGATCGCTGCGATGAACGCGGAGCGGGCGGCGTTGTCCCTATGAACGAGAGTTGTTCAAATTCCAAAAATAACAAAGTGGCAGATGGCGGATTCTTGAGGGGAAGGGAAACACGTATGGCGAAGTATCAGCAGTTCGAAGATTTGCCGGTCTGGCAGGAGGCCAGACGGCTTTACAATGTCGTGCTCGACCTGTTGGAGGAACCGGGTCTTCCGTTGTCGCCCGGTTTTCGGAATCAACTGGATCGCGCGGCTCTTTCGGTCTCCAACAATGTCGCCGAGGGATTTGAGCGGGCGACGACGAATGAGCTCCAATCGTTCATCGCGATCGCGCGCGGTTCGGCAGGCGAGGTGCGGTCGATGATGGCCGTGGTCAAGGATCGGCCCAAATTGAAGAAGCATGTTTTGGCGCTTCAAGAAATCCGGTCGCTTGCGGAATCGTGCGCGCGGCAGCTTACGGGCTGGTCTGGATCGATCGAAAAACTGCCGTTCGAAGGGCGGCGGCATTTGCCCGAAAAGCTGCGTGCGTCACGGGAAACGACGCAAAAAGCGAAGGATTTTCGAATGAATTTCCTGCGCAGCCTGAAGCCGGATCACCCGCTGTATAATTCGCCCGAAGCGAAAGCCGCGCGTGAGGTGCGCCCGTAGCTTGGGCGATGGCAGATGGCAATTTGCAAATGGAAAAAAGGTCCGCCAGAGGAAGAATTCTGGACCTCCCGAACTTCATCTGCCCGTGGCGATCGTGCTGCTTTGCCATTTGCGATTCTGCCATTTGCCATCTCCCCCCCCCAGCTCACCAGTCGCCGTCCACGAGGAGCGAGGCGATGTTTCTGGCGAGGTCGTCGGCGAGAACGGGAAGGGCCTGGCGCTCGGCGCTCGTCAGGTCCGAACCGACGCGCACCAGCGTATATCCAGTGACTTCACGGTCCACCAGCACTTTTCCCGAGGCGCGTTCGCGTGCGGTCACCCGCGCTTTCACGTTCACCCGGAAATCACTGACCGTTAAAACATCGTTCGGAACGAGGCTGAGTTCGCGCCGGTCGTAATCAATCAATGTCCCCGTCACGATGATGTCCGCTTCTCCGCCCGTCGCGAGCTTGAATGTCCCGTCGCTCTGTATGGTGCGCCTCAATGCTGTCGTCACGGCATCCCCGAGTCGCGGTTGAAACGTCTGGTTGGAGAATGGCGACAGTTGGATGGATTTTTCGCCCGCAACCGCGCTGTTCGTAGGACCGAGGCGATATCCAGCGCAGCCGCTCGCGAGCAGCGTGACAAACAGCATCAGCGCACTAACCCGCTTCATGGCTGCGGTTCAGGTGACTGCAATTCCTGATTGAGTGCATCCAGCCGCTCGCGCGCCTGCATGGCGTAAGACGAGTTGGGATCCTCGAGCAACAGCGTCACCACCTCGTTGTAGTAAATGCGAGCCGCAGCCGGGCGGCGTTGCTTTTCGTAATAGACCGCGATCTCGTAATTCCCGCGCGCCTGTTCTGTCTTTAGATCAGCGATGATTCGCTGCGCCTCCGCAACGCGCGGGTCGTTCGGGAAGAGCGTCATGAAATCGGTGAACGTTGCGATCGCCTGGGCAGCGGTGTTTTGATCGTACTCAGCGCGTTCGGCCTGCTGATGGTATGCCAGCGCCTGCTTGAACAGCGCGTCCGCAGCAATGGCTGGACGATCATTGTAGCGATCCGCCGCGCGTTCGTAGGCTTTAACGGCTTCAGGATAGTTGGCCTGCTTTTCCCGCGCTTCGCCGATTTTCATCTGCGCCTGGGGTGCGATGTCGCTGTAGGGGCCGTTTTTGACGATCTTTTGATACAGGTCCGCGGTTTTTTCCATCGAAGGGAAGAATGGAATATAACCCCACAGGCGAAACCACTCGCCCGCGAGAAACCGATTGGCAATTTCATACTGCCGCAACAGCACGTCCTCGTAGTTGATCGCCTTGGGATATTGCTCCAGGAGTTTCTGGTATTCCTTGAAAGCGCGTTCGCTAAAACCCTTTGCCTCATACGATCGGCCGACGAGGTATTGTGCCTGCGGGGCGAAATCGGACAACGGCCACACACGAACGGTTCGGCGGGCCGCCCTCAACGCCAGGCTGTAATCTTCCCGGTCGAATGCGTCCTGCGCCACGATCAATTGATCCTTCGCGCGTGCGCGCTGCCATTTGCCTTCACCGCCCACGGGCTCGTAAACCCAGCCTTCGCCGGGCGTGTAGATCAGCGGCGCCGGGGAACGGAAAGGACTCAGCACAAGGAGCGCGAACAAGCAGGAAAACAGGATGAACCGGCGATTCATTGCGGGACGTTAAAGACGGTGCCGGGTCAAGTCAAGGCAAGCGGGTTTCGCGCAAGGATTCCGGAAGGTAGGAGGGACTACGGGAAATGGGAGTGCGGTCATTTTTTAAAAGCGGCGCGTGTCTTGTTTTGAGGAGGCACCTCAAGGCGACTGAAGACACCCCACCCGTGAGCGTTCAGATAAGGGTTTGATTAGGGCGATTTCAAAGAGCGGCCCACCATCGACCGGACGGTGGGTAAATTGAGAGTCAACCGCTCCACAGAGGCGTCAATTGGCCGGGATACTCCAGGCTGCGGTCAAGGCGCAGTGCCAACTCCTGCAGA
>DASPIL010000106.1 GCA_035629175.1 Verrucomicrobiia bacterium
CGCCTACGGCTCCAGGGACTCCGTTCCACCGAAGGGGGTGGTTTCGAAAGGGTTGAAAGATGACACAGAGATGAAAACAAAACCGGCAGGCACAGTGATTTCTAATTGTCACTGAAGTGAAGAATAATTGTCATTGAACAAGCTCGGGAATATGCTAACTACAACAAATGGAAGGTTCTGGAAGTATATGATCTTGCAGGGACTTCGGGCAAAACGGTAGTGGATCATCCGGAAGCGAAACGAATGATGGCTGACATCAAGAGGGGGCACATCACGGGTCTGATTTTCTCAAAACTTGCTCGGGTGGCCCGTAATACGAGGGAGCTACTCGAGTTTGCGGACTTCTTTCGGCAGCACAACGCCGACATGATCTCCCTTCAGGAGAAGATCGACACGTCATCGCCTGCCGGTCGGCTATTTTACACGATGATCGCTGCGATGGCTCAATGGGAGCGGGAAGAAACGGTAGATCGGACGAAAGCATCCATCGCTGTTCGCGCAAAACTCGGCAGCCCTTTGGGCGGACCAGCGCCGTATGGGTATGAATGGCGTGGTAAAAAGCTGGTCCCGCATCCGGAGGAGAAGCTGGTTCGCAAGCTCATGTATGATCTTTTCCTTCAGCACCGGCGCAAGAAGACTGTGGTTCGGTTGCTTAATGAGGCCGGCCACCGCACGCGGAAGGGGGCAAAATTCACGAGCAAAACGGTGGCGCGCCTGCTTCAAGATCCAACAGCAAAGGGGGTTCATCGCGGGAACTATACCACTCGTAACGGGCAAACGAAACGGTGGGAACTGAAGCCGGAAAGTGAATGGTGCCTCAACGAGGTTGAGCCCCTGGTATCCGTTGAAATCTGGACGGAGTGCAACCGCCTTATCGAAGAATCGCTTTCGAAGCAGAAGCGCCCTGCAAAGATTCCCACGCATATTTTTGCAGGCGTCGCATTCTGCGAATGCGGCGAAAAGATGTATGTCCCTTCGAATAGTCCAAAATACGTTTGCCGCGCTTGCCGCAACAAGGTGCCAGTCCAGACCCTCGACGCATTCTTCAGAGAGGAGATCAAAGAGTATTCAGTAGCGCCTGAACCGATTGCGGAATACTTGCGCGATTCAAATCGAACAGCGGCCGAAAAGGAGACCCTATTGCAGGTCCAGCGGGCAGAACTCGTTCGGCTGCAGAAGGAGATTAAAAAGACCTACGACCTATACCAACAGGAAAAGCTGGACGCAGACGCATTTGGTCGATTCTTCACGCCTTTAGAGGAACGCCGAAAGCAGATTGAAGCGGAACTGCCCCGCTTGGAGGCAGAACTGGATGTGATGCGTGTTAAGACGCTTTCATCGGAGGAGGTCGCCCTTCGAGCACGAGCGCTCTACGACAAATGGGAGTCGATGGAACCTTCCGAAAAACGCGCGATCGTCGAATTGATCACCGACAAGATGGTGATCGGGAAGGACGAAATCACCGTAAGTCTCTGCGAGCGTTCTTCTTGTAAGGAAATGGCAAATGGGTGGCGGAAGGGGTGGGATTCGAACCCACGGTACGGTTACCCGTACTTCTGATTTCGAGTCAGATGCCTTTAACCACTCAGCCACCCTTCCAACCGGTTCGGCGCCGTCCTCGGATTCGCGGCGCAAGAACGGCTTCACTATGGCAGAACATCGTCGCCGGGCAAGTTGAAGTTGGCAGGCCGCGAGGTCACGGGCGCTTCTCGACACTCGAGGAAAGGGCGGGAAGATGAGGGGCGTTAAGCCCTCTTCCCCAGCCCCCGCTCCCGCTCCTGCGTCGCAGGCGAGGGGAGAAAACAGGGGTGCGCGCATGGGAGGGGGAGAAAACAACTCCAGTGTTTAGATGCGCCCTGAGGTCACTCCTCCTGTTGTGCGGGCGTCCGCGCCGTGCCATTGGTCCTGGAGCGTTCGGTTGTTTCGAACAGGCTCGTTGGATTCAGATCGTCCCTGCGGCGGAACGAACCGTCGGCATTTCGATGAATGTCGTCTTCCGTCCAAAGCTTCCCGTCTGGTCCGGCAGAACGAAGCTCGTAGCGTCCGCCCCCAACCGCATGGAAAAACAACGGGACACCCCAGCGGTCCACGAGCTGGCCGCGAGCGTTGAGCGCTCGGTGTCGATCCGACATAAATCGCTCATTCGCGCCATCGCTGCCGCGCAACAGCGCAGCCCAGTCCTCGTTGGCGCTTAATGGACGGTTTCCCGCCGACTTCAGCAGCAACAGCGAATTCTCCATCAGGCGCGACATCAATGTCAGATCGTGTTCCGGCGCGACGTCCGGCCTCCCGTAATCGCTGAGGATGGAATCGCCGATCGGCTGCGCGGGCGATTCGTTTGCCGGAAGCCGGGGCGTCATGGAACCGGTTTCCAAAGGGGAAGCTTCCTGTTCGTTTGGAGCTCCCAACGGAGCCGGCCGTGTCATTGCGCAGCGCATCGCCACGATGGCAATTGCAACGAGCAAGAGAATGAAGAGCCGTTTCACGGCAGGACAAAGCCAAGGGGCGCCGATCCCAGCGCGGGATTCCAGAAGTTTGCAATATTGGGCAGCACGTAGCCCATGTTGCCCGCCGAGACTCCAAACCAGCGCAACAGTTCCGCGAAATACAAATCAGCCGCAACACCGGGGAGCAGGCGGCCGCCACGGCCGACGTCGTCGGGCCCGTCCAACGCGAGGTCGGGATACGTGCCGAACACTTTTCCGCCGTCCACTTTCCCGCCGAACACCATGGCATTCGCGCCCCATGCGTGATCGGTTCCGCGGCCATTGGATCGAAGTGTCCGGCTGAAATCCGAAGCCGTGAATGTAATGACGTCGTCCTGCAGTCCCACCATCTCCAGGGCGCGCTGATAGGCACCGATCGCGGAGTCCAGCACGCCCAGCATGCCGGCCTGGGTTTCCAGCAATTCGCCGTGATGATCCCATCCGCCGTACTGCACGAAGAACGTCTGGCGCCGCAAGCCGAGTTGATTCCGAATCTTGATGGTCTTCACCACCGCCTTCAACGTCGTTGCCACATAATTCGCGGGCGGAAAGAGCGCGTCCACAGCGGCGCCGAGCTGCGCATTTGAGGAATCGAACTGTTCCTGGAAAAGTTGCTGGGCGTCGTCGCTCTGCCGCGTGAGTTGCGCGAAGCTTTCTGTCAGCAGATTGCTGTAGGTCTGGTCCAGGGTGTTGCGCAACGCCGAATTCTTGATTTGAAGTGGATTCGGGTTGGCGCCGCCCGTGTTGCCTTCGAACGACAAGGCGCCCGACGGAGTGACGACGAACTGCTGGGTTGAGTTGCCGACCTGGAACACGTTGTTGCCGCCGAGCGAGATGCTCATCGAGTTCGCCCCGCTGTTGTAGTAACTGTGCAGGATGTCGGCGCACCTCCCGGCCCAGCCGCTCAATTGTGACATTCCCTGCGGCACTGCGGTCTGCCATTGCTCGATCTGGTCGCTGTGCGAGAACAACGCCTTGGGCACGGGAAGCGCGGCGTTCTGCCCGTTCTCCCACGCGTTGAACTGCGCTTTTGTGACGGGTTGAACGAGTGTTCCTACATTGGCGACGAATGACAGTCTGCGTTTGCCCGCGAATGAACCGGTTCCATTCGCCATTGCCTGCAGGTTCGCGCAGGCCGGGTGCAAACCGAAGGCTGCGGACGGCGCGGCAAGCTGCCGAAGGGCTGCGCGTTCGAGCGCGAGGCCGCCATCGGTGCCAAATGCACCGCGGGAGATTGCGTAGGTGTTGTATGCGGATTGTTCCCAGGGGACGAGCACGTTGAAGGAATCCATGCCGCCGCTCAGGAAAATGCACACGAGCGATCGATTATCGAGTGGACCGCTTTGCGCCGTGACGCTGTTGGCCAGCTTGAGGTTGAGCAGCGTGTTGAGCACTGCGGAGGATCCAACGGCGGCGCAGTTCAGTTGTTTCAGGAATCCGCGGCGTGAAATGGTTTTGCGCATGATCGAGGTCGAGGAGTTAACGTTGGATGGCGCCTTCCGGGGACGCGGCTGCGAGAAAAACAGCCATTCGGATCCGCAGCAGCCTGTCCGTCGTCGGTATTTGATTGATGGCTGCGAGAAGGTGGTCGCGCGTTGCAGATGACATGACGCCGCCGCAGAAGAGGAGACCGACCTGATCCGCGAGCGCGGCGCTGTCACCTGCGAATGGAAGCAGGTCTGCGTAATCCGGTGGGAAACGATAAACGTCGTAGAGCTTCAACCCTTCACACGTGATTTCCCAAAGCTTGTTCGGGAACGAAATGCTCGAGTAACTGTCGGTGATTTGAAACGCGGGTCCCACCAAACCATGCTGGGTGAGCAAACCGGGCGGCTGATAGCCTGGACGGAAGAAGTTGAAGACGCTCGGGGAAAAACCCGGTTCCTGGAATGCAGCAGCATTGAACTCGCCCCAGCTCCACCAAAGCAAATCCTGATGCTGATGCAGCCGCGCGACGCGGGCGATCGCCATCGCGCGATGAACGGGCTCTTTCAAGCGCCCGAATTCACGCGCGCCTGCGAACCATCGCGGATGCCGGGCTTCCTCGTCCATGAGAATGGCGCGGACCACTGCGCCCAGATCCCCGCGCTGTCCTGCGCCGTTGTCTCGAAACGCTGATGCGACACGCGCGACGTAGCCGGTGGACGGATTGCTGGTGACCATGAACTGGATCAATTGCCGGGAGACAAATGGCGGCGTATTCGGGTGATCGAACAAATGACGCAATGCGTCGTCCACATCACGGATTCCGTTTGCCACAGTCGGAGTGCGCGCGGGAATTACGAATCCGTTGAGCAGCGTTTTGATTCCAAAATCGTGCTTGTCCGCCCACATCTGCATCGGCACGGAACAATCATCGTCGCTCCAGCCGCCGTTTCCCCATGCCTGTCCGCCGAACCACAAGCCCGTGAACACCCGTGCGAATTCCGTGATCTGCGCGTTGCCGTAGGTGGGGATCGGCTGGCCGATCGGGTCCAGTTTGCGCGTGCCATCCAGGTTCAGTTCCCAAAGGCCGATCGTGAACAGTTGTTGCACTTCGCGCGCGTAGTTTTCATCCGGATATTGATTGATCTCCGGCCGCGCCTTCTGATTTCCGATGTGGCTCAGATAGCGGCCCATCACGGGATGAAAAGTCACTTCACGCAGCACATCGAAGTAATTGCCAAACGCCTTCCGCACGAAGATGTCGTAGAAATGGGTCATTGCGAGCGGCTTGTTTTCCAGGTTTGGATCTCGCCGCGAAGCCACCAGAATTTGGCTCAGCGCAAACGCCACGCGCTGGCGGAGTTGATCGGGCCCGGCGATGACCGCGCGGGCAAACGGCGTGGTCGCATTGTTGCCATTTACGAACTGATCCAGTTCGTTGAACGAATAGGTGAGGTCCGTGCGCGCTCCGTCGAAATCCGCATAGATATGTTCAATGTAGGGCCGATGAAGTGTCGGCGGCTGATTTGTGATTTGATCGCCGATCCAACCTTCGAGCCCGAGCTGCTGCACGCGATCCAGGTCGCGCAGGGTTGGCCCGAACGTTGCCTGTTGCAGTAGCCGAGCTGCCTGTGCCCGCGTGACCAAGCCTGTCCGCTCGAGCATCTGCTGCGCAAAGGCAGCATAGTCTCCCGCAACCAGCCCCGTGATTGAGCCGGCCGAGTTGATCATTGGGGTTGCGCCCTGAACGCTGTTTTGCCGATACGCGTCGCTCCCCAGCACCCCTTCGGCCCAGTCGGACACTCCGTCTCCATCACTGTCGCGGTCCTCGGTCGTGACCCGATAAAAGTCCTGTTGGCTGGAAGCGACGCGGTTTGTGAACTGTGCATGCACGACCCCTGAAGCCACCTGTAAATTTCCTTCGAACAGCGCCCAATTGGTCAACGAACCGCTAGTGTGAAGCGACTGGGTTTTCGCGGCGATGAACGGCCACCGAATCAACACGTCGTTCGTCAGAAGTGAAAGGTTCACGAACATTACGGACTCCTCATTGAAGGGATCGGTGCCGTCAACGGCCTCGCGAAAGTTGGAGACGCCGTCTCCATCGGCATCCTCGTGGAGCTGCAACCTGGCGGCTCCATAACGAATTTCCCACGCGTCGGGCAAGCCGCTGCCGTCGATGTCCTCACCTTCGGGCCACGCCGCCCCAGTGAATTGCGGCTTGCTTGTCGCCAGCAACGGATCCGACGCGTTCTCTCGCTCGAGTGAATCGGAAATTCCGTCGCCGTCCGTATCGGCAGCCCGAGGATTTGTGCCTGCAAGGAACTCGTCGCGATTGTTCAGGCCGTCGACGTCCGCATCCAGGATTGCATCCGAAGCCGAGAAGAGATTGAAATTGTGAGCTGTTTCCCAGACATCAGGCATGCCGTCCTTGTCACGATCGCGCGACGCCGCGAACTCGGGCAGGTTTTCCAGCGCGTTTGTCGTGATGAAGAGGCGGACGCCCTGATGCACCACCATGCTGCATGAACCGGGGATGCCGCCATAATCAACCCATGTCGCCGAACCGTTGTTCACCGCCGCATTGGCTGCAAAGGAGTTGGTGAACGAACGCAGGACAACCATGGTGTTGCTGGTTTGATTGGTGATTGAAAACGTCAACACCCATGCATTGCTGGCGGCGGCGCGCTGCGCGAGCAGGCGAAATTTCAAGCGCGATGACATGTCAGCTGGCCCGAAACCGCTGAATCCGAGCTTCGATTGCAGGTCAGCAGGCGGGTTGCCGTAGCTCGAATCCCAAATAGATCCCGTGGGCTGATTCGGAGAGCTGAAGCCGCCAATTCGTTCTGAATGAAACAAGTGGGTGATCGAACCATTGTAGTAGCGCAACGCCATTCCCAAGGTGCGCCAGTCGCTGCTAGCCGGGTTCCTCACAGCGAGTTCAAAAAGGAAATCCTCGTTCCACACATTCGCGGCCAGCGCACCCGAGCCGTGATCCCAAACCAGTTGCACGTTCTCGATCGTCCACTCCCAGCGATCGGGCGCATTACGAAACACGGGAACGTATCCAGCAAAACCTGGACTGTTCGTTGAATTAAACATGGGATCCAAGCCGCGCCGATTCTCCTCACGATCGCTTATTCCGTCGCCATCTGTGTCGGCAATGTTCGGATTGCTGGGAATCGCCGCGTTCAGTTCGTCATAGTCGGACAAGCCGTCGCCGTCGCTGTCTGCGTTGAGTGCGTTGGCAAGCGATTCAGCCGAGTCCAGCAGTCCGTCACTATCCGTGTCCGCCAGCCGCGGATTGCTTCCGCGTTGGAACTCTTGAAGGTTGCTTAACCCGTCGCCGTCAGAATCGGCCGCGCTCAAGGCCGCTGTGGCGGGCTGGAGCGTGTGTTTCATCTCGAACCATTCCGGAATTCCAGATGCATCGGCGTCGAGCGCCGCGTCGACAATTTGAAGTGCATGCACGCCGACGGCCCAGCCCTGGACATTTGTGACTGTGAGGGTGAAGTGCGATGACGTCTGGTTTGTAAACCGCACGAGGTTGCCTTTTTGAAAGCTGCCAGCGGCCGTTTTCAGTTCCGTGAAGGTGGCTTGAGGCGTTGTCGTTGTCGTGCGGAAAAAGTGATCCGTCGATGCATTCGAACCCAGCCGAATGCGGCCGCGTTGATCATCGTAAGACCCGCCCACCAGCACGTAAACGTCGTAGCGCGCGAAGGGAACATTGCTGACGCTGATCGTCAGGGGAACACTTGCTGATGCGCGCACAAAACCGTTCATCAACTTGCGGTCGGTCGTTCCGCTGTTGCGGCTCGAGTCACTCGCGTCGCCGCTCCAATTCAACCCAAAGTTCGTCACAACCAATCCATCGCTGCGCACAATGTGGTTCGCGATTGGTGACGCGATGTCTGCCTTGCTGCCGAGAGGACGATTCCAACTGCGGATCGGCGTGGTGACATTCCATCGAACCTGCGGCACAGGGCCGCCGATCTCGTTGGTTCGCAGCGCGCCTTCGATGTCATTTCCCGAAACAAACTGAATCCCTATGGCCCCGCGGAACAGTGTCGGCGAAACCGCTGCGCTGTTGGGATCGGTTCCGAGCCGTCGCTCCGTTGCATCTGCAAAACCGTCCTCGTCCGAATCGGATGCGAGAGGATTTGAAGACCCGGGACCTTTGACTTCATCCCCATCCGAAACAGAATCGCCGTCACTGTCGGTGAGAAGGGGATTGGTTCCCATGGTTCGCTCCTGGGCATCGCCGAGCCCGTCGTTGTCGCTATCGGCGTTGTAAACGTCCGTCGATTGTATCCCGTTGTTAAACTCCTGAAGAGCGGTCAATCCATCGCCATCGCGGTCGAAACCCCCGTCGCCCGGATCATTGTCGGAGAGGTGCATCTCCCGTTCCCACCAACGCGGCATCCCATCGAGATCGGCGTCTGCGAGTGCCTCTGTGTCCACTTCCAGACTTGCGAAGTCGAATTGGATCCATGCGCTGACCCCGGCAATGCTGGGGCCGGCGCGCACCCACTCGATCGTGTTGGGTCCGGCCGTGGCGGCCACGTTTGTCGCGGCGAAATCGAGCGTGATGCGGGTATCGCGGTCGATGCGGTTCGTGAATAGAAGTGTCGAGGTGCCGCTGCTGTTCCGGAAACGAACCACGACATCGTGCGCGCCAAATCCTTCGCCGCTCGCATTCACTGGCGCATTGGTCCAGATGCCGCCGTACACGAGTTCAAAGCTGAGTCGCAGGCGGGCGGTTGGATTGGCGTGGGCAGCCGACAGGAAAAAATGGGCGCGGTTGGTGCGATCCCCGGATGCGAGCGCGCGTTCCCATGCGAGCGAAGGTTCCGCAAAGGGGACTGGGAGAAGCGCAAGGAGGGCGTTGAACGCGGCGGGATAATTGCCGGCAAGATAGAAATCATCATCGCGATCGGGATTGGCGAGGGGATTGTACAGCGGATCGCCCGCAATACGCGTCACACGACCCGGTCTGGCATCGTTGACGAAGTTCTCCTGCGAAAACTCGTCGGTTGGATTGTAGGCCGACGCGGACGGATCTTCATCGATGCCGATCGTCCACAGCAGTTCAACGCCGGCATGTGCCGAGAGGGCCATCGCGAGAGCACAGGCTGCAACGATGCGGAATAAAAGCGGGGACATAAGACAACACGGAGTTTAGCAGATCGAGCGCCACTGGCGATCATTAGATGGGGGAAGTGCGATTGTCCGGGATTGAGACGCAGGCGAGGGGAAACAGAGTCACCAGGCGAGGTCGGCAGAGGACCGCAAAGCCTGACGGAACGAGGGCAGGTTTTGTTGGGTGGTGGGCGTTGAGGGATTCGAACCCCCGGCCTACTCGGTGTAAACGAGGTGCTCTACCACTGAGCTAAACGCCCGCAGGGCAACAAAGTAGCCACACCCGCGAACCCAACGCGAACGTTTTTTCTTCCCGGCCCGGCAAACGATCGTAACATCCACCCCCATGAAGAATTCCGGTCCTGTGGTGCTGAGCCAGTTGATTCCTCCTGCCTGCATCGATTTGAATTTGCAGAGCAAGGACCGCGACGGTGTCCTGGGCGAACTCGTCAATCACATCCCCGCCCTGGTCAACCAACCCGAGGCCAAGATCACGCTGTTGCGGGCGCTGCACGAACGCGAGCAACTCTACAGCACCGGAATCGGCGACGGCATCGCTCTCCCGCACGCGCGCAACGCACTGGTCGGCATGGTGAATGACCCAGTAATCGTCTTTGGGCGTCATGCAACCGGGATTCCATATGGCGCGATCGACGGCATTCCGGCGCGGCTGTTTTTCCTGCTGGTCGCGCCGACGGTCACCCAGCATCTGGCGGTGTTGGCGCGGATCAGCCGGCTTCTGCGCGATCCGCAGGTGCGGCAGGGATTGCTCTCAGCGCCCGCTCCTGACAAGGCGCTCGATGTCATCCGTGCCGCAGAGGCGCGGCTTTAGATCGAGGCGATCGCGGGTCCGCGAAGGGACTTAAACGGCGGCTTCACCTTGTTCATCGGTCCGAATGCGGATCGCGTTGTCGACGGGAAAAACGAAGATTTTGCCATCGCCAATTTTTCCCGTTCGGGCTCCCTTTGTGATCGCGTCGACGGCGGGTTTGACCTGCGCCTCGGAAAGGACGAGTTCGATTTTGATTTTGGGGAGAAAATCCACTGTGTATTCGCTGCCGCGATAGATTTCCGTATGCCCTTTCTGGCGGCCGAATCCCTTGACCTCGGTGACCGTCATGCCTTGGATGCCGAGCTCGCTCAGCGCTTCCTTCACTTCGGTCAATTTGAAAGGTTTGATGATGGCTTCGATCTTCTTCATAAATCACCTTGAATCGTTGTAGGCGCTTTCGCCGTGCTGGGTCAGGTCCAATCCTGAATCCTCGTCTTCAGCCGAGACGCGCAGACCGACGACGAGGTTCACGATTTTCAGGATGAGAAAAGTCGCGATTCCGGAAAGCGCCGCGGTGAACAGTATGCCGCGCGCCTGATTGAGCAACTGGGTTCCGCTGCCCGCGAGCGAAATCGGCGTGCCGTTGGGCTGGAACGCGGTGCCGATCGCGGCGTTGACTTCGGTGCTGGCGAGGATCCCCAACAGGAGCAGGCCGGTTGCGCTGCCGACGCAATGAACGCCGAAAACGTCCAGCGAATCATCGTAGTGGAATCGCGCCTTCAGCTTGGAAACCGCGAAGTAACAAGCCACCCCGCCGCAAAGTCCGATCAGGAACGCGGATGGAATCGTGACGAAACCAGAGGCGGGTGTGATGGTTGCCAGGCCAGCGACCATGCCTGAAGCCACGCCGAGGACGCTGGGTTTTTTCTTCAGCAGCCATTCCGTGAATGCCCATCCGAGCGCCCCCGCGGCGGCCGAGAAATGAGTGGCGGCGAAGGCACTCGTCGCGAGTGCGTTCGCGCCGGCGGCGCTGCCCGCGTTGAATCCATACCATCCAACCCACAGCAGCCCTGCGCCGATGAGGCTCAAGACGACGTTGTGTGGCAGCAACGGTTCGTTGGGAAAACCGATGCGTTTGCCCAGGACCATGGCGCAGACCAGGGCCGAGACTCCTGAACTGATATGCACGACGGTGCCGCCTGCGAAGTCGAGCAACGGGTATTTGCCGCCCAGCGCCCAGTTGAACAGCCCGCCCGAGCCCCACACCATGTGGCACAGCGGGAAATAAACAAGGGTGACCCAAAGAATCGTGAACAACACGTAGGCGCTGAACTTGATGCGTTCGGCAATTGCCCCGCTGATCAGCGCGGGAGTGATAATCGCGAACATCATCTGGAAAAGCATGAACGTTTGCTGCGGAATCGTGGCTGCATATTCAGCGTTGGGCGCCGCTCCAACCCCTTTGAGCATGAAGTATTGGCCGGGATTTCCGAAGAAGGCGTTCCCTGTTCCAAACGCCATGCTGTAACCGTACACCATCCAAAGCGCCGAGACCACGCCCATCAGGATCAGGCTGTGCGCCATCGTGGAAAGGACGTTTTTGCTTCGGACAAGTCCGCCGTAGAAGAGGATCAGGCCAGGCGCCGTCATCATCAGCACAAGCGCGGCGCTGACGAGCATCCATGCGTTGTCGCCTGAATCGATGGCAGGCACCGCCGCAGCCGCGCTGGCGTCTGCAGTTGCCGGAAGTGGAGAGTCCGCCGCCACCGCGGGGAAGCACAGTGTGGTGCAGAGAAGTGTTGATACCGCCGCAATGATGGAACCGCCTGAGATTCGGTTGCGCATGGCTCCCGGGTTAAACCACGTTTGCCCCGCACTGTCCACTCTGGATTGCCGCGGTTACTGACTTTCGGGGAGCCGCAATTGCCGCAACGCCTCAAACAACACGATGGCAACGCAGTTCGACAAGTTCAACGATCTTGCCTCCGGGTTGAACATGGGAATGCGCAGCCAGGATTGCGGGTGCTGCGCGAGCAACTGCGGCGGCAACCCGGCCGTTTCACGGCCGAACACGAGGTAATCGTTGCGTTCAAATTGGACGTCGCAGTAAACGCGTGGTCCGCCCGATTCCACCAACCAAAGCCGCGCGGCGGGATCGAGATGCGCCGTGAACCCGGGCCAGCCCTTCCAGCGATGCCAGGCGACGTGCTTCCAGTAATCCATTCCGGCCCGCTTCAACTGTGTATCATCCAGTTTGAACCCGAACGGCTCGATGAGGTGCAAGGTCGAGCGAGTCGCTGCGCAGAGGCGCGCTATGTTTCCGGTGTTGGGCGGGATCTCGGGTTGAAGGAGGACAATGTTCAACGCGTTTTAGCTTTCACTTTTGGCTCGCGCCGACTTGCGGTGGCGATCGTAAAACACTTTCCAAAGCACTAATCCATGCGCGGGTGCTGTCATTCCAGCGACGCGGCGATCCGCTTTGCGAAGCATCATTTCAATATCAGCAGCGACGAATTTCCCAAGTCCAACCTGCACGAGCGTGCCTGCAATCCCGCGGCACATTTTGTAGAGGAAGCCGTCGCCACGAATCGTAAAGATGACTTGCGGCCCGCGCCGGCGGACCTGGCAATGGGTTACCGTTCGCACGGTGGATTCCTTCTTGTACCCTGGATTGGACGAAAACGATTGAAAATCGTGGCGCCCGACGAACAGCTGCGCGGCTGATTTCATTGCATTGAAATCCAGCGGTTTCGGCACGTGCCACGCATGATGGCGAAGGAGTGGATTCATTGCCGCGTGGTTCCAAACGAAATACCGGTACTCTTTGCCAGAGGCGTCGAACCGTGCATGAAAATTCCGTTTCGCGAGGGACGCAGCTGTGACTCGGATATCATCGGGAAGATGCGCGTTGAGGGCGAGAACCAGCTTGCGGGGATCGATGCGGCACTCAGCGGCGGGAACGTCGAAATGCGCCACCATCGCAAGCGCGTGCACTCCGGTGTCCGTGCGACTTGAACTATGGACGCGGTGCGGGTGCGAAAAAATCCGGGCAATGGCTTGTTCGAGAATCGCCTGGACCCCCCTGCCAATCTTCTGAACCTGCCAGCCTTCGTAATGGGTGCCGTCGTAGGCGATTGTCAGGCGAAAGCGCCGCTGAACGACATCCCCTTGCGGAGAGGAATGGGAAACGGCCGGATTCAAGGCCGGAGATGCAGCGAGTCCAGGTAGCTTTGCAGCAGAATCGCGGCGGCGGTCTTGTCGACTTTCTCCCGCCGCTGCTCGCGCCGTACGTTGCCTTCGATCAGGAAACGCTGCGCCTGCGCGGAAGTGAGCCGCTCGTCCCACGTCCGGATGGGAATCGCGATATTCTCATTCAAGACGGCGACGAATTCCTGCGCCTTCAGCGCGGCGGGACCGTAGCTGCCATCCATGTTGCGAGGCATGCCGACCAGCACCAGGTCGACTTCCTTCTCGCGAATGATGACCTTGAGGCGCGCGATCAGTTCGGCGAACGGCTCCGCCGCAATGTATTCGAGCGGCTGCGCGATCATTTTCAATTCATCGCTGACCGCGACTCCGACACGTTTCGTACCGTGGTCCAGGGCGAGGATGCGCATGGAGTCAGGACCGGTGGGCGCAAGCGCGAGTGAAATTGGGAATGTGCATGACGCGCAGGTTAAGGCCGGTCGTGGCTGGGGGTCAATCGTCGCGACGCACGGCGGTGAAGCACAGTGGTGTTGCTAGGGTGAAACCCTACCGCGGGAATATGAGCTTGAAGAACCCGCGGGCATCGCGCGTAAGATGCCGCGGTGCCGCCTAATGATCTGCCCAGCGATGTGCAGCAGCTTTTGCGGGAGCATATTCGCTCCATCGAAACGCTGGAGATCCTGTTGTTGTTGCGCAGCGAACCGGACCGCGCATGGACTTGTTCGGCCGTTTACCAGCAGGTGCGAAGCAGCGAACGATCGGTTTCGCAGACTGTTGAGGACTTGTTCCAACGCGGTTTCCTGCAGCGGATCGAATCGCCGGAACGCACCTATCGGTTTGCACCCCAAAGCCCGGCGCTCCGCGAAGCGCTCGAAAAGCTTGCCCATCTCTACAGTGAGCGGCGCGTGCGGGTGGTGGAAGCAATCTACTCGGAACGTGTATCCGCGGTCGATGAGTTCGCGAAATCGTTCCGGCTCAGAAAGGATCCCAATGGCTGAAGTGGTGTATCTCCTCTGCGCTTTGACAAGCGTCTCGTGCACGGTGCTGCTGATGCGCGGCTACCGTCGCACGGGCTTGCCGCTTTTGTTCTGGAGCAGTGTCGCGTTCCTCGCGTTCGCGGTCGCGAACAGCCTGCTGTTCGTTGATCTCGTGCTGTTGCCGGAGACCGTCAATCTGCTGGTATGGCGGCAGGCATCGAACCTGGCGGGCGTGGTGCTCCTGCTTAACGGTTTAATCCGAACCCACGGAGATTTATGACACTTTCCGAGCTGAACCTGGTGTTGTCGGGCGCGATTTTCATCGGCTGCTGGGCGATAGGATTGTTCTTTTTCCGCTTTCAAAAACGGAAGGGGGATCGATTCTTCGGCTTCTTTGGCTGGGCTTTCTTTCTGCTGGCGTTCGAACGCGCTCTGCTCGTCGCAGTGAATCCGACAGACGAATTCAAGGCGTACATCTATTTGATTCGATTGGTGGCGTTCCTCTTCATCCTGTATGCGATCTATGACAAGAATCGCTCCTCGGAGGATTCCGAGCCGCGCGGCCCGGAGCGCCGCTGAGAGCAGGCGCGATCCGTCTGTTGATGAACAGAGGCGCCGCGGGGAAGGAGCAGCTAGACTTTCCCGATCCATTTGCGGTCTTCCCAAACCGCCTTCAGCGACGTGAAATTGCGGCGATCGAACACATTCTTTGCAGCGGACAGCAGCTTCCCGCGCTTGATGTTGTTGAATGCATCGCTCGCGCTGATCGCCACGAACTGGAGCACGCTGGGATCGCGATAACAATCAATCATGCACTTGGTGCAGCCGTCGCGGATCAGCTTGGAATCGTCCCACTCGTACACGTTGCACATCGGCTCGTGCCATGCGTGGCAGCGGTAGAGGTTGAGGTTCCAGTCGAGGTAGAAATACTTGTGTCCGCCCAGGCAGCCGAACTGTTCCTTCTCACCGCGCAGATGTCGCTGCATCTCGTTCAAGGATTCCATCGGGTTCACGACGGGATAGCCGCTGCGCTCCTTCATCTGCTTGATGCGATCGAACAGGCCGATCAATTCATCGCGTGAAAAGTTGACCAGTCCGCTGTCGCTGAAACTCAAATAGCTGCTCGCCAGGGACGTCAGCGGGTAGCTGAATGTGCAACTGCGGAAACCCAGGGTCTCCAGGAATTCGGGAAGCTTGTCATAATCGTCGATGAGGCGGCTCGCGGTGATGCTTGCGGTCGTCTGGATTCCAAGTTCGCCAAAGACTTCGTTGGCTCGCTTGATTTTGCGGCAGACATCAGGCAACCCGCGATTTTTTTCATGCTTCGAGACATCATGTGCGTCGATCGACATGATGACGCTGCTGAGGCCGTCGGAGGCGAGCGCCCGCATGTTTTCCTCGGTCCACAATCCCCCGTTCGTGCAGATCATCGGGCGCACGCCGCGTTCGGCCGCGTAGCGGGTCATGGCCCGCAGGTCGCGATGCACCATGGGTTCGCCGCCGACGAACAGCAGGTAACCGATGTGATTTTTAACCGCGATGTCGATGACATCTTTCGCCTCTTGCAGCGTTACGCTGCGGCGGGATTTGGGTTCAAACTTGGAACGGGCGAAGCCGCAGAAGCCGCAGTCGGCGTTGCAGATGTTCGTGATTGCGAATTGGAGATATCCGGGCCCGCCGTGCTGGAGCACCTCGCGGACGAGCTGAAAAGCGCTCTGCCGCGGGCGCACCACGGGGCGCGAAAAGTCCGCGGCGGGGGTCGCCTGCGCGGTCGGGGTTGAAGGATTCAGCGTGCCGGTGCTCATTTGGTAAACTTGGACATTCTGTGAATAAAAACAGGTGAAGCAATATTTCTTTCACCCCATAGCCGCGCTATTGTTCCACATGCGTTATCTGGTGAGGGCCCGGCTCAAGGCCGGCCGTGAACAGGCATTGCTGCAGGCGATCCGCGACGGAACGCTCGGAAAGGGGTCCATCGCTGGGGACGAATACCTCCACGATCTACAGAACGCCCGGCTGGGCACTGACGGTTCTGCCCAGTGGATCGAGACCTGTTTTTGTTCCGAGCCGCTGCAGGAGGAGCGGCCGTATTGGGAATCCTTCTTCGATTTGCTCAGCGTGGAGGACGCGCACGACCGCAAGAACTGCAAGCACGAGAACGGCTCCCGGCCGTTTGCGTGCACCGATTGCGACTGCACCCGCAAGCTGGAATGGCGGCTGAAGCAGAGCGGCCAGCCATTCCTCGCCAGCATCGAGGGCGGCGCGAAATAAACCTTCACCGCTTGCCAAACTCCCAGGTGGATGCAATTTGCGGCACGCTGGCAGAACGCCATCGTGAAAACCTGAACAACAAAACTATGTCAACCCAGACCATTGATCTTACAAAGCAAGCTCCGCGCAGCCCGCGGGTCCGGCTCGGCGGGTACGTCATCCTGCCGCGCATGCTGGACAAAGGCCGCGCCTCACTGACCGGCAAGAACGGCGAATACCATTACAACTGCCCGCTCGACCAGCGATTCGTGACCTTTGTCGGAATCGACCCCGAAGCCATGAAGAAAGAGCTCGCAGCAGGGAAGGGCGATGGAGAAATCCTCGAGTGGATTCGCGCGAACGCGAAGCTGCAACGTTCCGAGTGGGAAGTGGCGGCCTGGTCGTGTTTTCAGGAACAGCGCGGAACCAGTGACACGGAAGTCCGTGCGTACTTCAACGAACTGCATTCCAAGGCCGCCGGGAAGCGCAATGACATCACCACGTGGTTCGATCTTCTGGACCTGGATGATTACGTGAGCTTTGGCGGAAAAGCCTGAGTTTCGGCGGGCTTGAGGCGCAACTTGCGACGCGAGCCCGCATCATTCCAGCTTGATCCACTTGCCCGAAGCTGAAGATCGCTCAACCGCGTCGAGCACGCGCTGGTTGTGGAACCCGTCCTCGAAGGTCGGATGCACCGGCTTGTTGTCGATGCAGGCGTTGATGAAATCCGCGGCCACGTGCACGAACGTGTGCTCGTATCCGATGGGATGGCCAGGCGGCCACCAATGGCTGACATACGGTTGAACGTGGTCGCGCTGGGTCACGAGGATGTCGCGAAAACCCTGCCTGTCCTTGGGATCGTCGCCGTTGTAATACTTCAGCCGGTTCATGTCCTCGAAATCAAAGTACAGCGAACCCTTGCTTCCGTTGATTTCGATCGCGATGTGGTTGCGGCGGCCAAGAGCGTAGCGGGTCGCTTCGAGGTTCGCCAGAACTCCGCCCGCCATGCGGCCGATGAACATCGCAGAGTCGGGCGCGGTTACTTTTCCCATGCGGCGTGTCCCACGGGGCACGGGCGGGGCATTTTTTCCTGGCGGCTCCGCGATGGGGCGTTCGGGGATGAACGTATTTGTGATGCCGGAGACTTCGGTGAATTCACCCACGAGATAGCGTCCCAAATCGATGATGTGGGAATTGATGTCTGAATGGACGCCAGCCCCGCTCGTTTCCTTTTGCAAACGCCAGTCCAGGGGAAAATCGGGGTCGACAAGCCGATCTTGTGCGTATCGGGCGCGGAAATGGAAGATGCGGCCGAGGGTTCCGTCGGCAATCATTTTCCGCGCCAGCGCAATGGCGGGGATGCGGCGGTAGTTGTGGCACACCATGTGGACGGCGTGTGACTTTTGCGCGGCGTTCCACATCGCCTGCGCCTGTTTCAGGTTCAGGGCAAGCGGCTTCTCGCAAAGCACATGCTTGCCATTTTGCAGGGCTGCGATCGCGATTTCCGCGTGTGAGTCTGTCGGCGTGACGATATCGACAATATCGATCAGCGGTGATTCAACGACTTCCCGCCAGTCTGTTGCGGCGTTTTGCCATCCCAGCTGGACTCGCGCGGCCTGGACCGCGTTGGAATCGCGGCCGCAAATCGTGTGCATTTCCACCCTGCCTTTGAGTGGGAAGAACCGCGGGGCCTGCCGCCAGGCATTGGAATGGGCTTTTCCCATGAAGCGGTATCCGACCATTCCGACGCGAAGTGTCCGGGCCATAGAAAGTTGGGGTTGAATTAACGTCCGGCGACTTTATAGTGACCCTCGTTTTTCAAGTCAATCGGCGACTTCTTTTGAACCGTTGTTGCAGGGCAGGTTTCTCAACCTGCCGTTCGCCGGCTTCCAGTCTGCCGGTCGTGAACCGCGCCGGGCAGGTTCGGAAACCTGCGCTACTCGAGGAACGGACCGTTAAAGCAGGCCGCGGCCTGCGACAGAAACTATGCCTTTTACTGCCGCTGAAGTTGCCAAACATCTCCATGGCGAGGTTTTTGGCGATCCCGCAACTGTTCTCGCGGGTTTTGCTCCCGCCGATCGTGCCCAGGCCGGTGATCTGACATTCGCTGAAAATGGTGAATACCTGGCCCGAGCCGAGCAAAGCGCTGCCTCTGCGATTATCGTCGATGCCGACGTCTCTTCGTCCAAGGTCTTGATTCGTGTTCCCCATGCCCGCATTGCTTTTGCGCGGGTGCTGGCGTTGTTCTTCCCCGAACCCGTGCTCCCGGGAGGAATTCATCCGACGGCTGTCATTGCGTCCACGGCGCGGGTGGATCCCTCAGCGCACATTGGGCCTCATTGTGTTGTTGGGGACCAGGTGAAGATCGGCGCGCGCACACTACTGCAAAGTGGGATTCACGTGGGGGCAGACAGCCAGATCGGCGAGGACGTCAACATCTTCCCGAACGTTTCGATTTATCCCCGGACTGAAATTGGAAATCGTGTGCGGATTCACTCGGGAACTGTAATTGGCTCGGATGGCTTTGGGTATGTCCAGGACAATGGCATTCATCGAAAGGTGCCGCAGATCGGAAACGTGATCATTCGCGACGATGTGGAAATCGGCGCGAACGTGACTGTGGATCGCGGGGCTCTTGGACCGACGATCATAGGCAAGGGGAGCAAGATTGATAACCTGGTTCAAATTGCGCACAACGTCGTGCTGGGTGACGGATGCCTTTTGATCGCGCAGGTTGGAATTGCAGGAAGCACGAAGGTTGGAAACTACGCCGTGATTGCGGGCCAGGCCGGAATTGCAGGGCATTTGCGCCTTGGAAATCGAATTCAAGTGGCGGCGCAATCCGGGGTGATGAACCACATTCCGGACGGTGAAAAGTGGCTCGGTTCGCCTGCCCAACCCGATCGGCAAACCAAGCGGCAGATGATTGCCGTGCAGCATTTGCCTGAACTGTTGCGGCGGGTGGCAGAGTTGGAGAAGCAGCTCGAACAGCGGCCCGCTGCGCAGGATCGTTCGTAGGGAAAAACTCGTTAGTCATTGATTCGCAGGACTTAATCGAGTTTCATCCGGCCGTGATCCACCGTTCGAACCCAGTTCGGTCCGGCTGCAGATCCGCGAATTCGACAAACCTTGCTGCGGAGATCGCGGAAGCGAACACTCGACGCATGTTTTACCGATGTTGATTGAGAGCCCAGGCAGTTCTGGTACAGGCGGTCAGGGCACATTCGAAGCGATGCTGCGCGCCAGCATTGAGGCGGGCGTAATTGTTGTCGATCAGACCGGTTCTTTCACAGGCATCAATCCCGAGGCTGTGCGGATCCTCGGACTCTCGTCTGAGGCCAGATTGGATCTGGCGCAACTGCCGGATCCTTTGCGGCACCTGATTGAGGAAGCGCGGGACCAGCGCGTCGCAATCGTGAATCGCGTGCTCGTGCTTTCGCCCGCAGACGCGCAGCCTGTCCTTGCAGTGGCGAGCGCGGTGCCTTCGATCACTCCTTCGCGTCCCGCGACCATCGTGACCTTCCAGCTCGTGACGGCGCACGCTCATGCGGAGCAGAACGTGCGGCGGCTGGACCGGCTCGCAAGCGTGGGAACGTTGTCCGCGAGCATTGCGCATGAAATCAAGAATGCGCTCGTGGCGGTGCGCACGTTCGTTGAGCTTCTGCTGGAGAAGCATCCCGACACCGAGCTGGCTTCGATTGTGCGGCGCGAGATTGCGCGGGTGGATTCAATGGTCACTCAGCTCCTGCGTTTTTCCGCTCCATCGCAACCCCGCTTTGCCGCTGTCCATCTGCACAAGCTTCTCGACCATTCCTTGCGCCTTGTGCAACACGGGTTCCGTCACAAGACCGTGACCATGAAGATCGAGCTCAAGGCCGATCCCGACATCGTTTGCGGCGATGACTACCAGCTGGAGCAGGCGTTTGTGAACCTGCTGTTCAACGCGGTGGAGGCGATTGCGACGGAAGGATTATTGACGGTGCAAACGGATTTCGTTCGCGAAGGCGCTGGCAATGGACCGTGTTTGCGCATTCGAATATCCGACACAGGCGCCGGGATTCCGGCCGAGAAGGTTCCACACATTTTCGAGCCATTCTTCACGACCAAGCAGCATGGCACGGGTCTCGGGCTCGCAGTCACTCGCAAGATCGTGCACGAGCATCACGGAACGATCTCGGTGGAAAGCTCGGCGGGATCGGGAACGACCTTCACTGTGCTGCTGCCCGCAGGGAGCCCCGGTGTTTGAAGCAGGCGATGAATGGCAGCGTGACTGTTGGCGTTTGCAGCGACCTGCATTTTGCCGGCCTGGGTGAACAGGCGCGCGGCAGGGATTACGAATTCCGCGGCATAGCCAATCCCCTGGTGCGCCTTCTCCTCCGCGCCTTTCGCCGCTTCATCTGGCTGCGAAATCCGTTGGGAAACAATCCGTTGCTTGAAGTTGCTCTTGAAGGATTGGCGGATGCCGACTTTCTCGTGGCGAACGGCGACTTCTCTTGCGACAGCGCTTTTGTGGGCGTCAGCGACGACGCCGCGTTTGCGAGCGCGCGCGAGTGTCTCGACAAGCTGCGCGCGCGGTTTGGGGATCGATTCCGCGCCATTCCGGGCGACCATGAATTGGGGAAATTCAGCTTCGCCGGAAACCAGGGGGGAATGCGTCGGGCGAGTTACGAGCGCATGGTTGATGGGTTGAAGGTTCAGCCGTTCTGGCAGCACCGCATTGGACTGCACGTGTTGATCGGAGTGACGTCTTCGCTGATTGCACTCCCTGCGATGCAGTCCGAAATGCTGTCGGCCGAGCGTCCGTTTTGGGAGGCCTTGCGGGAGGAACATTTGCGCGACATCAGGGCTGCGTTCGAAGCATTGAGGACGGAGGAACGGGTTGTTTTGTTTTGCCACGATCCCACGGCGTTGCCGTTTCTGGCGCGCGAGCCGGTCATCCATGCGCGTCTTGGTCAGGTTCAGTGCACTGTCATCGGGCATCTTCACACGGCGCTTGTGTTTCGGATGAGCCGCATGCTGGCTGGAATGCCTGAGGTGCGATGGTTCGGTCATTCCCTCCGGAAAATGAGCCGCGCGCTTCGAGAAGCCAGGAACTGGCGGGGTTTCAATGTTCATCTCTGCCCATCGCTGTCGGGAGTTGAACTGCTAAAGGACGGAGGTTTTCTGACTCTCACCTTGCATCCGCAGCCATCGGTATTGGTGCGCCGCCACGCGATTCCGCGCTGACGCTGTGCATCTCCAACTTATTCACGCAATTGTAACAGGAATCGCTTCCCGAAATGAATATTGTGCGGGCGAGTTGGTCCAAACGCCGACAGAAAGGGAAGCTATGAAGTCGATTGTGGTCACATATCCGTATTTTCAATCCCTGCCGAAGGGGATCAAGGTGATGCTGATTGCGTCCGAGACCTTCTTTTTCAACGACGCTTCGGGGAAGGTCGCGCCCGCGCTGCCGGGAAAGGCGGCGCCGCGCCCGCAAATTGAAGCATGGCAGGGCGGTCCCATCGTGCCTGCACGGCGGCTTTCCGATGTGCAAACGTGGTGGAGAAACTGAAAGAGTGCCCGGACTGCGACGCCAAGGAGGTGGGGGTGGGGAACCCCGCTGAAGAAACGTTCACAGCCCGGACGCGCACACTTTGCCATAGGCCAATCCGTTTGTCGCACCTTTCTTTGCCGTTCGAGCGCTTTTTTCTTTCGGCTTTGCTCGACCTTGGAATCGAGGTAAACAGCAATGCACGAAAATGGATTCTGATCCGACAGTTTTTCCCCTTCGCCCCGCGTGGGTCGAGATTGACCTTGCACGACTCCGAACAAACCTTCGCCTGATTCGCCAGGACCTTCCACCACAGGTCAAGCTCCTCGCAGTTGTGAAGGATGAAGCGTATGGCCATGGAGCTGTCGAGGTGGCGCGCATCGCACTGGAGGAGGGCGCGCATGGGCTCGCACTGAGCACTCTTGAGGAAGCGATGACGTTACGGGAAGTCGGCATCACGGCTCCGTTGCTGTTGCTCGGCGAACGGCAGGAAGCGGAACTGCCGTGGTGCGTTCGACATCATCTCACGGTTTGCATCAACGAACCGCAGACATTGCGCAAGCTGGCGCGGCTTGCTGAGCAGGCGGAGACGCGATTGCCGGTGCACGTGAAGCTGAACACTGGAATGAGCCGCTATGGCGTCCGCTGGGATGAAGCGCTTCCGCTGATTGAGCAGGTGCTGGGACAAAAGGCTCTCGAGCTTGAAGGGGTGATGAGTCACTTCTCGCAATCTGACGAAACGGACAAGGGATTTGCCAATCTTCAGATTTCGCGCTTCGACGACGTCGTGAATGCATTAGAGACCCGCGGCATCCGTGTTCAGCAGCACCTCTGCAACAGCGGCGGTTTTCTGGATCTCCCTCACGCGCATCGCGACATGGTGCGTGTCGGCATTCTCATGTATGGAGTTTTTCCTTCGACCGTCTGCCGCCGCATTGAAGGCATCGAGCCCGTGATGTCGGTGAAAGCGCGGATTGCTGCCATTCAATCGTTGAAGCCGGGCGAAGTGGTTGGGTATGGAATGCGGTATACAGCGCCGTCTGCACGCCGCATTGCTGTGCTGCCCATTGGTTATGGCGATGGATTTCCGCGCGTTCGCAACACGGGTGGCGCGCTGATCCACGGGCAGCGAGCGCCGCTCATCGGCGGCATCGCAATGGATGCGCTCATGGTGGATGTCACGGACATCCCGCAGGCGCAGATGTGGGACGAAGCCGTCGTCATGGGGCGGCAGGGAAACGAGGAAATCACGGTGCATGATGTGGCGCGCCTGAAGAATTCTGTGAGCTATGACGTGCTGACGAGCTGGCGGCTGCGCCTGCGCCGCAAATGTGTCAACGGGGATGCAGCAACGCGTATCCAAGGTTCGCCAACTCTTGTTTCTGCATGACCCCGCAGTCCGCACTTCGACTGCGCCTATGGGAATGCCTCACGCGAGCATTCAGCAGGACGCTCATCTGGTGTGCGCTGCTTCCGTTGTTGTTTTGTGACGTCAACGCAGCGGAGAACCAGGATCGAATGGTGGTGCTGGCAGAAGACGGTGCGTGGACCTGGTTCAGTGATCCGAGGGCCTTGATGCACGATGGTGTCCTGTACTTGGGTTACGTCCGCAATACTGACGCGCGGACTGTGCTGAGAGCGTTCGACCCGCGGAATGGATCGGCGACAAACCTGTGGACGAGCAGTTTTGCCGAGCGCGATGACTTCAATGTTCCGAGCTTGCTGGCCCGCCCGGATGGGCGTCTCGTGGCGGCCTACTCGCGGCACGGGGCGGATCCGCACTTTTATTACCGCATCTCGCATACGACAAACCCGACCAATCCCGCGGCATGGGGACCCGAGCGTCGCAGCAGTGGTTCGGGCGCGGGAGTGCATTACGCGAATTTGTTTGCGGATGACACGCGAATGTTCAACCTGGTGCGCAACGAAAGCTTCAATCCCACCCTGTTCGTCTCCACGAATCTCGGTGAATCCTGGGCAAAATCGCAGATGTTTCTCCACACGGAACCCGCATCAGCCCGTCCTTATCTGAAGCTGTTCTCAAATTCAAACCGCGTCGACTTCATCTACACCGAAGGCCATCCGCGCGAGACGAAGACGTCGCTCTATCATCTATTCTACGCGGAGGGCGCGGTGCGGGACACGACGGGAACGGTGGTAAAGGATTGGGAAAGTCTCCCGCTGCTGCATCATTCGAATGAGGTGGGAAGCGTTGTGTATGCCTATCGGAGTGAACCCCAGGAAAACCCGCACCAATGGATTCCCGACGGGCGCCCCTGGTGCTGGGACGTTGCGCGCGGGGGAGACGGCCACCCTGTGTGCGTTTTCAGTGTCAGCCGGACGAATTCAACGGAGTGGGCCAATGGCCGCATCGCCTATTATTACGCGCGGTGGTCGGGAACGAACTGGGAGCGACGTTTCATCGCGCATGCGGGACGCCCGCTTTACGCGGCGGAACAGCAGTATGCGGCCGGGATCTGTCTGGATCCTTCAAACCCTAATGTCGTCTACCTTTCCAGCAATGCAGCCGAACCGTTTGGGGCATCCAGTCTTGATGATGTGCGTTTGCAGCACGACGAGCGTTATGAGCTGTGGCGTGGCGTAACATCCGATGGTGGTCTGACCTTTCAGTGGGAGGCAATCACGAGCGATTCGGCCGTGGATAATCTGCGTCCCTGTGTGCCAAAGGATTCCGACGCCGTGCTCTGGCTGCGGGGACGTTACTGGTCCTACACATCCTTCCGTTGCGAGGTCGTTGGATTGTTTTCGAAGGCAATCCCGAAAATGCCGGCAGCCACTCGCGCGTGGGGTGTGTTGACCAATGCTGCACAGGTTCGAACGCTGAGCGCGATCGAGGCTGCACGGAACTTTCCCGTGCGCCTGAGAGGAACGATCATCGCCGATCCGCAGTCGGGCGGGCAGAGCTGCGTGCTTATGGACGACACCGCGGGAATTTACGTTCAGGGTCCATCAGCAATGCTGGCCAACCTTCAGCGCGGCGATCTGGTCGAAATAGAAGGGATGACTGACCCGGGCGAGTTCGCACCGATTGTTTCGCTGCGATCTCTGCGGCGGCGGGGGCGGGCGGAAATTCCGCCGCCACAGGCCGTGACTTTTGAGCAACTGATCAAGGGCGAGCTGGACTCACAATGGGTCGAAGTGTCGGGAATTGTTCGCACGTGCGAAACGCTGATCGCCGATAGGAAATACCAGCTCGATGTTGCCACGGGCGGCGGACGGCTGGCGGTCCAGATCATCGGGCGATTCAATCCTGAGGCGCTCATTGATGCTGAAGTGCGTCTGCCTGGCGTGATTTTTTACCTGTTCAACAAAAGCCGGCAGGTGATCAGTCCCTTGCTGGTCGTGCCGACGGGCGCGGCGTTCACGGTTGAAAAAGCCGCGCCCGCAAATCCCTACGCCACACCCGTGCTGAATTCGGGAAACCTGCTGCGTTTCGCCCCCCAAGGGACCTACGGGCATCGCGTGCATCTGCGTGGCACCGTCATTCATCATGTTCCAGGCGAGATGTTGTGGATTCGTGACCAGGCTGGCGGGTTGCGCGTGCAGACCCGCCAGACCAACAGCCTGACTCCCGGACACCGCGTGGACGTTCTCGGCTTCCCGAGCCGGGGCGATTACTCGCCGGTGCTGGCGGACGCGGTATTTCGCAGCATCGGAGAGGAGGCGCTGCCAACACCGATCGTGCTGACCAACGCAGACCTTGCACTCAACCATGACGCAGACCTCATTCAAATCGAAGGCATATTAAATGGAAAGCAGTTGACGTCGGACGGATGGGCCTTGGTGATGCAAAGCGGCGACACGTCATGTCGCGCGCTGTTGCGACAGCGGCCCGGCGGTCCGCCCGATCAGGAATGGCTCCCTGGAAGCCTGCTGAAAGTCACGGGAATTTCGTCGGTCAGCATCGACCAGTCGCGGGTTGCGGGCATTGCGGAGCCGCGCTCGTTCGAGCTCCTGCTTCGATCGGCTGCAGACGTGGAATTGGTGCAGCCGCCACCCTGGTGGACGCGCGAACGAGTCGTGTGGATGCTGGCCGCAGTTGCGCTGGGATTGCTGCTGCTGATTGGATTTGTGATTTGGACTGCACGCGGCCGGCTTCGGGAGCAGGCCGTGCAGCGCAGCATGGCGGAAGGCCAGTTCACTGCAATCCTCAGCGAGCGCAATCGCATGGCGCGGGAGATTCACGATACATTGGCGCAGGGGCTCAGCGCGATTTCCATGCAACTTGAAGTCACTAAGAGCCGTTTGCCCGATGCGTCGCAGCCCGCAGCTCGATCGCTTGAGGAAGCGCATTCTTTGGTTCGGAGCAGCCTTGCCGAAGCCCGCAATTCCATTTGGAACATGCGATCGCAGGTTCTCGAAAACAACGATCTCAGCGCTGCGCTGCGGCGGATCCTTGAGCAGCTCACGAGCGGAACGGGTGTGGATGGACGCATTCGCACGACTGGCAGAACGCGCCGGCTGCCGCCCGTGACGGAGAACAACCTGTTGCGAATCGGGCAGGAAGCCATCACGAATGCGGTCGCCCATGCCAAGGCACGAAAGATTGACGTTGAGCTGGAGTTTCGCGACAAAGAGATCCGCCTGCGTGTGGCCGACGATGGATGCGGCTTCGATGCCGAGCATCCGCCGCGCAGCGAAAGTGGTTTTGGGCTGGTGGGAATGCGCGAACGTGCCGCCGAATTGCACGGGGCGCTCACGTTGCAAACCAGTCCCGGCCGCGGAACTGAGCTGACCCTGCTCGTCCCCGTTGCTGTGTAGTTGCCGTCTATGTTGTTGAACGTAAGCCCGCCTGGCTTGCTGCAGTCGACCTTTCACTCGTGAAAAAGAAGAATTCAATCCGGCTCCTGGTTGTGGACGATCATCCTGCTTTCCGCATGGGCTTGATCGCGCTGATTCAAAGCGAACCTGATCTTGTTGTCGTGGGGGAGGCTGCGGATGGGCGCGACGTGGTGGAACTCTATCGCCAGCTGCAGCCGGACATTGTTTTGATGGATCTTCGACTTGGGCCCGAGTTCAGCGGCGTGGAGGCGATCATAGCCTTGCGCAAGGAATTTCCGGCGTGCCGGGTGATTGTTGTCACGACCTATGACACCGACGAGGACATCTACCGTGCGATCCAGTCGGGGGCGCAGTCGTATCTGCTCAAGGACATGTCGAAGGCCGATGTGATTTCAACGATTCGGGCGGTGCACGCGGGCGAGAAGCCGCTGCCGCCCAACGTGGCTCGGCGGCTCGCGAATCGATTGAAACGCGAGGAACTGAGTCCGCGCGAATTGGAAGTCCTGCAATTGATTGTCAAAGGTCGAAGCAACAAGGAAATCGCCGCGGCACTTTTCATTTCCGAGGATACTGTGAAGTCACGCCTCAAAAGCCTGTTCACGAAACTGGATGTGCAGGACCGAACGGAAGCTGCCATCACTGCAGTGCGCCACGGAATCGTGCACCTCGAGTAACCATTCAGAAGCGCGATCGCGCCATTCTCCGCGCCGCGCGCAAATCCTTTTGCGGCGCGGCGTGTTTCCACTAACACTCTCCGCGATGTTCGAGTTGTTGAAGTCGGATTCAGAAACGAAGGCACGATTGGGCCGCCTTAGCACCGCCCATGGCGTCATTGAGACGCCTGTCTTCATGCCCGTGGGTACGCAGGCGAGCGTGAAGGCGCTGGATCCGCGCGAGCTGCTCGAGATGGGCACGCAGGTCATCCTGGGCAACACCTATCACCTCAACATCCGGCCCGGCATGGACATCATCCGCGCCGCGGGCGGGCTGCATCGCTTCATGAACTGGAATCTGCCGATCCTCACGGACAGCGGCGGATTCCAGGTGTTCAGCCTCTCGAATATTCGCAAGATCCAGGCGCATGGCGTGGAATTTCGTTCACACCTCGATGGATCGCTGCTGTTTCTTGGCCCGAAGGAGGCGATGGGAATCCAGCGCGACCTGGGATCGGATATTGCAATGGTGTTTGACGACTGCCCCCCTCACACCGCGTCGGCGAAGGAATTGAAGGCAGCTGTTGAACGCACGATTCGATGGGCCGGTGAATGCCGGCAACAGGAGCGTGCTGCCGGCCAGCTGGTCTTTGGGATTGTACAGGGCGGGGCCGATGCCGCCATGCGGGAGCATTGCGCCAAGGCGTTGATTCAGCTGAATTTCGATGGGTATGCGATTGGCGGTGTGAGCGTGGGAGAACCTGAACCTGAAATGCTGAAGGCGATAGAGATCACGGAGCCGCACCTGCCAGCCAGCAAGCCCCGCTAC
Organism: Verrucomicrobiia bacterium; assembly: GCA_035629175.1. Lineage (NCBI taxonomy): Bacteria > Pseudomonadati > Verrucomicrobiota > Verrucomicrobiia > Verrucomicrobiia bacterium. Next base: position 28,075 of record DASPIL010000106.1, read on the forward strand.
GCGATGGGATTGGGTACGCCAGCGCAACTCGTGGAGCTGGTGGCGCGAGGCGTTGACATGTTCGACTGCGTCCTTCCCACGCGCGTGGCACGCAATGGAACGGCCTTTACGCACGGCGGCACGATCAGCATCAAGGGCGGCATGCACAAGACCGACTTCCGGCCGATCGAGGAAGGCTGCGAATGTTATGCGTGCCAGCACTTCACGCGCGCCTACCTGCGTCACCTTCTCAATGTGAACGAAATCCTCGGGCTGCGCATGTTGAGCGTTCACAACTCGCACATGTACCTGAAAGTCATGCGCGAAGTTCGGAGGGCGATTGGCGATGGAACGTTTGCCGACTATCGCCGCCAGTTCGTGGCGAACTACCGCCCGTCACAGAAGGTCATGCTGGCGCGCGCTGCCGCGGCTGACCGTTGACCTGGACGGCCTTCGCGGGAACGGGAGCGCGCGAGCGGTTTCGCCGTAACAACCCCAGTGACAAACGCGTCCTTGATCAACACGTTAGCTGGGTCAATTTCCGAAAGCCTATGAAACTGAAACGTTTTTTCCCTGCCGTCACTATCATTGGTTTTGCCCTCGCTCTTGAAGCAGCGGAACCTTCCCAGCCGAGCACCAACGCCACACGCGTTGCCTGCATCGGCGACAGCATCACGTTCGGCGTCGGCGTGAAGGACTTGAAAGCGGACGCCTACCCGGCGCAACTGGCGCGAATGCTGGGGGATCGGTGGGAGGTGAAGAATTACGGGGTCAGCGGAGCCACGATGATGAACAAGGGAGACCGTCCCTACCAGCAGCGCGCCGAGTACAAGGCTGCGCTGGCGTCGAAACCCGACGTCGTCGTCATTGCCCTGGGAACGAACGACAGCAAACCGCAGAACTTCGAAAAAAATCCTGACGATTTCCTGCCCAGCTACCGCGCCATGGTGAACAGCTTTCGCGAGACGAATCCTCGCATAAAGGTTTTTGTTTGCCTGCCGGTACCCGCCTTCCCGGAAAATGGAGGCATTCGAGACAGCGTCATCAGCGGGAAGATTATTCCTGAAATTCAGCGTCTCGCGCAGGAGGAGAATCTTTTCGTGATCGATTTGCATTCGGCTCTCGACGCGAAGAGCGAGCATTTTCCGGACAAGGTCCACCCGAACAAGGAGGGCGCGCGGCTGATTGCGAAGGCCGTTGCGGCAGCGGTGGCCAACGACCTGACCAAGGGAAACTAAATGACGACCCTGTTTTTAAAGATCATGCCGGGCGCGCTGCTTGTCGGAGTGCTGGCACTGAACTCGATTGCGGCTCCAGCACTGATCAAACCTGGGGAGGTATGGCCTGACGACCGTGGTCAGCATGTTCAGGCGCATGGCGGCGGCATCATCAAACTGGCCGGCACCTACTACTGGTTTGGCGAGGACCGCGGCCAGACGAACGCGCGCGGGAAACGTTTTGTCGCGTGTTATGCTTCGACCAACCTGGCGAACTGGACGTTCCGAAACCAGGTGATGCAGCAGGAGGATCCAGAGAACCTTGGCCCCGGCTGGGTGCTCGAAAGGCCAAAGGTTTTCTACAATGCAAAAACGAAGAAGTTCGTGATGTACATGCATCTTGACGATCGGCGTTACCAGTTTGCGCGGGTTGGCGTGGCGGTGTGCGATACAGTGGATGGCGATTATCAATACGTGAAAAGCTTTCGTCCGCTCGGATGCGAAAGCAGGGACATTGGCCAGTTCATTGATGATGACGGGTCCGCCTACCTGATCTTTGAGGATCGCCCGTCGAAGGGTTTTCACATCGCGGCGTTGTCGGAAGATTACCTCGATGTTGAAAAGGAGATTTGTTTTATCAAGTCACCGCTGGAAGGCGGAGCGGTTGTGAATTACAACGGGCTCTACTATGCGTTGGGCTCGGCGCTGACGGGGTGGAATCCCAATCCCAACAAGTATGCGACCGCCAAATCCCTTGCGGGCCCGTGGTCGGAATTCAAGGACATTGCTCCGCCCGAATCCAACACCTACGGCTCGCAGTCCACGATGATGTTGAAAGTGACAGGATCGAAGCAGACCTCGGTGATCTTCATGGGCGACATGTGGCGTCCGCGGACGCAGTGGGATTCGCGATATCTTTGGATGCCGCTTCAAATCGGAGACGGAGAATTACGGCTGCCTGAGCCGAAGCCGTGGACATTGGATATTGCAACAGGAGAAGCCGTGATTCGCGAGTAGTAGAAGCCCGTTTCAAAAACTCCTGCGCCAGGGGCATTCCGTTTTAGAGCATCAGGTTCGCATGCGGCATCAGCCGCCGGAGCGCCGGCTTACGATGATCGGCCAACCGGCGCAGGAACATTGACGAAGGAACCAGGACTGCTCGAATTCTGTGGCTCCTCTCGCAAAATTGCGCGTCAGCCGACTGCAAACCGGCGCTCCCGTGCTGACGTTTCGCCGTCAGTGCTTCGAATGGCGGAGGTTCTAGCAGTTGCGCGGTGGAGGTCTTCTGTTAAGGTGCCTTCGAGGTCATGAAGGTTTACTCAGCCATATTGCTGGCGGCGCAGCTCCTTGCATCCGTGGCAACCGTGTTCGGAGCGAACATTGGGCTGATCGAAATCAAAGGCGCCATCGGCCCCGCCACTGCTGGTTATATCTCGCGCGCGATCTCCGTCTCCGAGTCTCGCGGCGACGTTTTTCTGATTGTTCAACTCGACACGCCAGGCGGACTGCTGGATTCCACCAAGGACATCATAGAGCGCTTCTACTCGTCACGGGTTCCAATTGTCGTCTTCGTGGCGCCGTCCAGCGCAAACGCTGGCAGCGCGGGCACTTTCATCACAATGGCCGCGGATGTCGCAGCTATGGCGCCGCACAGCAGCATTGGCGCAGCGCATCCCGTTTCGATCGGATCGGGCGGCAATGTCGAAAAGACCGACGATGTCATGAAGCAGAAGCTGGAAAATTTCGCGAGCAGCTACATCGAGGGCATCGCCGAAAAGCGGGGTCGCAACGCCGAGTGGGCCAGGTCCGCTGTCAGGGAAAGCGCCTCAATCACTGCTGAAAAGGCCCTTGAGTTGAATGTCATCGATTTGATCGCCGCCGATATTCCCGACCTGTTGAAGCAGCTGAACGGGCGTGCGGTTCGAGATGCGGAACTGAACACCACTGGTTCCAACGTGGTGAAAATTCCGATGCAGCCGCGCGAACGTTTCTTCCAGTTGATGTGGCGGCCTGAGGTGATGTTTGTCCTCCTGCTGGTTGCGATCTACGGGATCATTGGTGAGATCAACAATCCCGGCACGCTGGTTCCCGGAATCGCGGGGGCCATTGCGCTGATCCTGTTTCTCTACATGTCAACCATTCTGCCGATCAATATTGCGGGCATTGCGTTGATCGTGCTCGCGATCATTTTGTTTGTGGCGGATGTCTACACGCCCTCCCACGGGGTCTTGAGTGTCGGCGGAATTGTTGCGTTCTTCCTTGGGGCGCTGATGCTGTTCAATCGTTCGGCGCCGGGATTTCACTTGTCGCTCGTTTATATCATTCCAGCCACGGCTGTGACCGCCCTGTTCTTTCTGTTCGTGGTTGCAGCGGGCCTGCGCGCGCAGCGCTTGCCGCCGCGAACGGGGTCCGAAGCGATGATCGGCCAGGTCGTTCCGGCACTGGACGCGATAGATGCTCGCCGGGGACGTGTGTTCATTGAGGGCGAATACTGGACCGCCGTTTCGGAGGAACCTGTGGAAAAGGATCGTCTCGTGGAGGTGGTTGGGATCGAGGGATTGAAACTGAAAGTAAGACCAAAACACGGAAAGAAATCTGCATGAACGAAATTTTGCCAACACTCGCCCGCTGGGGAACTGGGCTCTTTATCGCACTCGTGGTTGCCTCGTTCATCCTGCCGCAGATGGTTCGCATCCTGCGCGAATACGAGCGCGGGGTTGTTTTCCGCCTCGGCAAACTGCTGGGTGCCAAGGGGCCAGGTTTGATCTTTCTCATTCCGGTGGTGGATCGGATGGTCAAGATGGACCTGCGCGTTGTGACCATCGATGTCGCGCGGCAGGAGGTTATGACCCGCGATAACGTCCCGGTATCCGTCGACGCCGTCGTGTATTTCCGCGTCATCGATCCCACGGCCGCGGTCATCAAGGTGGAGAACTATTGGAAGGCGACGTCACTGATTTCACAAACAACGCTGCGCAGCGTCCTGGGACAGGCTGAGCTGGACGAACTTTTATCCCAGCGCGAGAAGATCAACCATACGTTGCAGGAGATCATTGATCGCCAGACCGACCCCTGGGGAATCAAGGTCACTTCCGTTGAGATCAAGGATGTGTCGCTGCCCGAAACGATGAAGCGCGCGATGGCCAAGCAGGCCGAAGCCGAGCGCGAGCGGCGGGCCAAGATCGTCAATGCCGAGGGTGAATTTCAGGCGGCCGAAAAGATGGTGCAGGCGGCATCGCTGATCAGCGTTGAGCCGATTGCCTTGCAGTTGCGTTACCTGCAGACGATGCGGGAGATTGCCAACGAACACAGCACAACCACGTTCATCCCTTTGCCGATTGATTTGTTCAGCGCCTTTCTCAACCGCAACAAAGATACGCGCACACCGCCCAACGCCTGACTTGAAAAGCCGCGGCTGAACCCTATTCTGAAGCGAATTCCAGATCAACCCAGGACACTGATGAACCGACGGACGTGGCAATCATTGGACGAGATGCGGAAAGCCGCAGAGGAGGGCGATGCGCAGGCGCAATGCTATCTGGGAGTGTGTTACCATACCGGCCAGGGACTGCCGCTCGATTACGTCGAAGCGGTCAAGTGGTATCGCAAGGCTGCCGACCGGAACGATCCCGTAGCGCAGTGTTATCTAGGCGTGTGTTATCAGAGCGGACTGGGCGTTCCGCAGGAATTCGGACAGGCCGCCAAGTGGTTTCGGGAAGCCGCGGAGCAGGGAGATCCCGCCGCGCAATTCAACCTCGGGGTTCTCTATGAGACGGGCCAGGGCGTAGCGCAGAATTATCACGAGGCTCTCAAATGGTATCACGCGGCAGCGGAACGCGGCGAACCGCAGGCACAGTTTAATCTGGGCGTGTTCTATGAACAGGGCCACGTCGTGCCGCAAAATTTCCAGGAAGCCGTCAAATGGTATCGCGCCGCCGCCGAGCAGGAAGTCGCGCCCGCGCAATGCAACCTCGGCCTGTGTTACCAGACAGGACGCGGCGTCGACAAAAGCCCGCAGGATGCCGTGCGATGGTTCATTCGCGCAGCACGACAGGGCGACAAAACCGCACAGCATAACCTCGGGGTGCATTACGCCATGGTGGAAGCCCAGTCCCAGGCTGCCGCAGAGGAAGCCGCCGCGCAGGCAGCGGAAGAGGCGCAGCAGTAGAACCCCGTAAATTCCTGGACGCCTCGCTTTTCGAGCGGGAGACCATGGTCGTATTGTCCAGGTTCTGCCCCCTGCTATTCTCCCTCCATCAGCTGGATGCAGCTCGCGCGTGATTGCGGGCGGGGCATCCAGGATTTTCAATCAAACCCCTGGAACCTATGAAAAACAAACGCATGTTTATTTTGGCCGTCCTTGGACTGCCGTTTGCCGGGTTGATCATGGCTGCGGTGTCGCACAAACAGGTGACTTCCGATCGCATTGCGCGAGGACAGTATTTGGTTGTTTATGGAGGTTGCAACGATTGTCACACCCCGTTGCAGATGACTGCGCAAGGTCCAGTGCCCGACATGAAGCGCATGTTGTCGGGCCACCCCGAAACGCTCCAGTTGCCGCCGCCTGAGCTCAAGGAAGGACCCTGGTTTGCAAAGACCGCCGGGATGACCGCCTGGGCGGGACCGTGGGGAATCAGCTATGCGCCGAACCTGACGCCCGATGTGGAAACCGGCATGGGAATCTGGACCGAAGCCATGTTCATCAGTGCAATGCGGACCGGCCGGCACATGGGTTCGGGACGCGAAATTCTGCCCCCGATGCCGTGGCGCAATGTGGGACAATTGAGCGACGAGGATTTGAAGGCCGTGTATGCGTATCTCAAGAGCATACCCGCGATCCGCAACTCAGTCCCCCGTCCGAGTCCGCCTCCCGGTGGCGCCGCGTTTGAGTAGGCGCGCTGGCTTTTGCACACGGGCGGAAGCGGGGTTCGCGTCATTGAAGGGGCTCCTCGCGACTTTCACCACTGCGAACCTGTGTTTTGCAGAGCGCGTTTTAGCCGGTCCTGATACGGCCAGCTCGGTGAATTCCATCTGGCTTCGCCGCGCCTTTTCGCCATTTGCCCGTTGTGGCGGAACGTAAGTGCCTTTCGATGTGAGCTCGCGCGCACGCGTATTGTCGGCCAGCGTAATGGCAAGCACTTCCCGAATGACCCGCTCTCGCAGCACGCCGTCGTCGATTGGAAACACGAGCTCGATGCGACGGAGAAAATTTCGCGGAAGCCAGTCCGCGCTGCTGAGAAATACCCGCGGCTGGCATCCGTTCTCGAAATAAAACACGCGGCTGTGTTCGAGAAAGCGGTCAACGACGCTGCGGACGCGAATGTTTTCACTCAGGTTTTTGACACCGGGACGAAGGCAGCAGACGCCGCGCACGATGAGATCGATCTCCACGCCAGCCTGCGAGGCCGTGTAGAGCGCGTCAATGATCGCCTGGTCTGCGAGTGAGTTGAGTTTCGCAATGATTCGGGCCGGCAGACCGCGGCGCGCGTTTTCGGTTTCGGCCGCAATCATTGCCAGCATTCGATCGTGCAGTTCGAACGGCGCCACGATCAGCCTCTCCATCGGCCGAAACTGCGAAATGCCCGTAAGCAGATTGAAGAAGTTGGTGACATCCTCGCCGATGTCTTCCCGGCACGTAAGCAATCCCAGGTCGGTGTACAGTTTTGCCGTGGATGGATTATAGTTCCCCGTCGCAAGGTGAACGTAACGGCGGATTTCGTGGCCTTCGCGGCGCACGATGAGGCAGCTCTTTGCATGAATCTTGTATCCCACCAGGCCATACACGACGTGGACGCCATTCTCCTCCAGCTGCCTTGCCCACTGGATGTTGTTCGCTTCATCGAAGCGGGCGCGAAGCTCCACAACGGCGGTCACCTGTTTGCCGTTTCGCACTGCGCGCTCAAGCGCGCCCACAATGCGCGGATCGCCGCCGGTCCGATACAGCGTCTGTTTCACAGCCAGGACGCCCGAATCCTCCGCCGCGTGCTGCAGGAGGTCAACGATGCTGTTGAAGGTCTCGTACGGATGATGCAGAAGGATGTCCTGCTTGCGAATCGTGGCGAAAAGATCTTCCGTATTTCGCAGCGGCAGTGCCACTGGAGGAACGAACGGCGGGTCGCGGAGTTCCGGGGAATGATCGCCCTGGTAAAGGATCATCAAGCGGCTTGGATTCAGCGGACCGTCGATGATGTAAACGTCGTCACGCCCGAGCCTCAGGGTTGATAGCAGCTCCTCTTCGATTTCGCTGGGGCATCCCTTCTCGATCTCCAGTCGAACCGCCTCGCCTTTTCGGCGGTTGTGCAACTGGTTCTCCACGGCCCTCAGCAGATTCGCGGTTTCTTCTTCATCAATATACAACTCGCTGTTGCGAGTGACCCGAAAAGCCCAGTAACCAACAATCCGCGTCCCCGGAAAAAGATCGGCCAGGTGATGGCCGATGACCTGGCCAAGATAGGCATAGGCGCGGGTGCCGTCTGTCCGGGGCAATTCGATCAACCGTGGAAGAATCCGCGGAATTTGAACCACAGCCATCTGCTGGAGCGTTTCGGTCCCTTTCTTCAGTTCCACCCGCACAATCAGGTTCAGCGACTTGTTCAGCAACTGCGGAAACGGGTGGGCGGGATCAATGGCGAGCGGCGTCAGCACGGGTCGGACCTGCGACCGGTAGAACGTGGAAGCCCATGCGAGGTCACGTTCACTGAGTTGCGATACGTGCAGGATTCGTATGCCGCTTTTATCAAGCTGCGGCATCAGCTCGTCCCGCCAGCAAGCATACAGATCTGACACCATGCGGCGCACACGGTCGACGACAGCGCGGAAGGTCTCGGTCGCAGTGCGGCCGTCGAGGCTTCGCTCCACGACGTCGCTTTCGATTTGCTGCTTCACGCCCGCAACGCGCACCTCGAAAAATTCGTCCAGGTTCGAGCTGGCGATGCAAAAGAACTTCAGCCGCTCCAGCAACGGCGTTTCGCGATCCTGTGCCTGGTCGAGCACCCGTTGATTGAACTCGAGCCAGCTCAGTTCCCGGTTCAAGTATCTTGGCGATGTTGGTGTTGGCGCGCTCACGTTGGATTTTCCTGGGCGCATGTTGCCCGAGACGGCGGCGCGCGCAAAGGGGCAAACACCCGGAATCGGCCCATCTTGACAGTGCGCTACGAGTCGGACGGTCTCGCCCGCAGCGAAGACCGCATGAGGGTGGCGTCACGCCATCCTGCCTGACCTAGAGGGCGTGCATCCTTGCCGCCCGGAAAAGCCGTTAAGCACGAGGCGACACTCAAATCCTCTCAATGCGGTCGGCTTCGTTTGAGGTTTCTTCCAACGGGCTGAAAGCCTGGTTCCATGGCTGTCAGGGAATGCCGGCCGACACGGGGCGGCGGCCGGTCCGTGTTTTCGCTTGGGCGGAGAACGGCGTGTTGTTCTAATCGCGCCATGTTTCCTCAGCGACGGGCGGTAATCGATGTCGGCACCAATTCAGTGAAATTGTTGGTGGCCGACGTGGCCAATGGCGAGGTGCGGCCGCTGATTGAAGAAAGCAAGCAGACGCGGCTCGGCAGCGGTTTTTATGAATCCCAACGGCTGCAACCGGAACCGATCGCGAAAACGGCAAAGGCGGTGCGCAAATTCGCCACGCATGCGCGGGATCACGGAGCGCTCTCGGTTCGCGTGATCGCGACCAGCGCGGCGCGCGATGCGGTCAATGCGGAGGAGTTGATCTCGGCAATTCAGGAAGCTTCGCGTTTAAACGTTGAAGTCATTTCCGGGGAGCAGGAAGCCGACTGGGCGTTTCGCGGCGTCACTACCGACCCGCGGTTTAGCCAATGTCCGTTGCTCATGTTCGATGTCGGAGGAGGCAGCACCGAGTTTATTTTGGGGGAAGGATCCCATCAGTTTTTTCGTCAAAGCTTCCCGATTGGAACCGTCCGGTTGCTGGAGAAATTGCCGCGCAGCGACCCGCCTGCCACCGGCGAGAAGGAACGCACGGCTCAATGGATTCGCGAATTCCTGGAACGCGAGGCGCTCACGAAGTTGGATGCGGCGAGGCAGGCGTTTCGCGATCAACGGCCAGACGCGCCTGCGTTCAAGCTGATTGGCACAGGCGGATCCACGACCATCCTCTCGCGCATGGAGCTGGAAATGGCCGACTTCGACCGCGGCCGCATCGAAGCGAATCCCATCCCGCGGGAGCGGATTCGCTGGCATGGGGAACATTTGTGGTCGATGCCATTCGCGAAGCGGCAGCAGATCGCGGGATTGCCGCCCAAACGCGCTGACGTGATCCTGAATGGCGTTCTTGTGTGCGAAACGGTGATGGAACTGATCGGATTCAACGAACTTTGGGTGAGCACGCGCGGACTGCGCTTCGCGGCTTTGATGCACTAGCCTTTTCACCGGAGCGTAAAAAAAACAGGCGAGCCGTTGCCGGCCCGCCTGTCGTGAATTCTGAGACGACGGATTATTCCTTGTCGTCGGTCTTCAATGCTTCGTCAGCTGCATCGAACGCGTGCTGGAGCGCGACGAGATCTTCGCCGGGCTTCAAGGCGTCGAGCACTGCCTGCTCGGCCTTCAACTGTTCAGGCGAGTAGTTGGCAGCCTTGATTGACAGACCGATCCGCCGGTCGCTCTTGTCGATCTTGATGACACGGGCGGTCACATCCTGGCCGACCTTGAGCACGTTCTTGATCTTGTCCACGCGGTCTTCGCTGATCTGCGAGATGTGCACGAGCCCATCGATGTCGTGCTGCAATCCCACAAACGCGCCGAAGCTTGCGAGTTTCGTGACCTGGCCGCTGACGAGGTCGCCGACCTTGTAGAGCTGGTCGATCTTTTCCCACGGATCAATTGCCAGTTGCTTCATGCCGACGGCGATGCGCTGGTTCGTCTTGTCGACTTCGAGCACAACGGCTTCGACTTCGTCGCCCTTCTTCAGCACTTCGGAAGGATGATTGATCTTGCGCGTCCAGGAGATGTCGGACACGTGGATCATGCCGTCCAGGCCTTCTTCCAGTTCGATGAATGCACCGTAGCTGGTGAGATTGCGGATCTTGCCCTTGACCTTGGTTCCAGGCGGGTATTTCTGCTGTGCCTGATCCCATGGGTTGCTCTCGAGCTGGCGGATGCCCAGGGAGATCTTCTGTTCCTCGCGATTGATTCCGAGGACGACCGCTTCGAGTTCCTGTTCCTGCTTGAGGACATCGGATGGCTTGGCGATTCGCTTGGTCCAGGAAAGTTCCGTGACGTGCACGAGGCCTTCGACGCCGGGTTCCAATTCGACGAATGCGCCGTAGGGAACGAGATTGACGACCTTGCCTTTGACCTTGGCGCCAATCGGGTACTTGGTTTCGATGTTGTCCCAAGGATTGGTCATCTTCTGCTTGAGGCCGAGGCTGACGCGTTCCTTTTCGCGGTTGATATCGAGCACGACCACGTCGATGTCCTGGCCGACCTTCAGCACCTCGGACGGATGGCCAATGCGACCCCAGCTCATATCGGTGATATGCAGCAGGCCGTCGATGCCGTTGAGGTCGATGAAGGCGCCGAAATCCGTGATGTTCTTGACCGTGCCTTTGCGGATGTCGCCAGGGGTCATTTCGGTCAGGAGCTTCTGGCGGCGCTCCATGCGTTCCTGTTCGATCAGTTCGCGGCGTGACAGGACGATGTTTTGGCGTTCCTGGTTGATCTTGACGACCTTGAAATCGTAGGTGTTGCCGACGTACTGCTGGAGATTCTTGGGCGTGGTGATATCGATCTGCGAAGCGGGGAGGAAGGCTTCGACGCCAATATTGACGAGCAAGCCGCCTTTGACGATGGCCTTGACCTTGCCGGCAATGATGCCGCCTTCGTTACAAATCTGGAGAATGCGTTCCCAGTTCTTCTTGAACTCAGCCTTCTCGCGCGAGAGGACGACCATTCCTTCCTTATCCTCGAGTTTTTCAATGAGGACGTCGACTTCGTCGCCGACCTTGCACGCTTTCACGTCATCGAATTCATTGCCGTTGATGACGCCTTCGCTTTTGTATCCGATGTCCACCATGACTTCCTTGGGGCGGACTTCGATGATAGTGCCTTTGACGATTTCGCCTGCTGCAAAGCGCAAATTGCTTTGCTTCAGGGCTTCTTCCATTGTGAGCATAATGCTTTAACTGACTGACTGGCGGAACAGGGGGCTGGGCAGCGAGTGGGGCTTACCGAGCTCCGATGCCTAACGGACCAGACGTTGCGGGGCAACGGAGGTAGAAGGTTAGGTTGTTCGTTAACTTCTTTTCTCAGCCTCAATGAACTTCCATCCTTCGTACTGTTGCTGAAGGACAGCCTGTCTTCCAAACTGCTTCGGAGGACAGGTCCGCACACGCGGCGTTCGGGCAGCGGGAAAGATAGGCCCGGCATGCCGGGACGCAAGGGCTTTTTTCAAATCCCCTTTGCGCAGCGCTGATCGATTGGCCATGGGTCCGAGAGTCATCTCGTGAATCTCTTTGCAGTGACGATAAAACCTCCTCGGCCCGTTCACGCCGCACTCGAGTCGAAACAGTAGCCGGAGCTCCGTCATGTTCGATCGGCGCGGGGATGAGTCTGCCGGACCGGGGTAGAATCCTGCCTTGTGAAAAAAATCACAAATTCAACTTGCCTGCTATTTTTACCGCAATTAGGTTCCCGGTGCCAGCCGCTTGGAAATGCAACGGGCTTATGCAGACTCAGACAGAAATTGGCTACAACTCGAAAATCGAAGGTGATGTCGTTGTCACCCGGGTTGATGCTGCCCTGAATTGGTTTCGAAAGAATTCCCTGTGGCCGATGCCCATGGGCCTTGCCTGTTGTGCGATCGAATTGATGGCCACGGGCGCCAGCCGATTCGATATTTCACGCTTCGGTGCTGAGGTGATGCGGTTCTCACCGCGTCAGTCGGACGTAATGATCGTTGCGGGCACTGTGACTTACAAAATGGCTCTGGCCGTGCGCCGCATCTACGACCAGATGGCGGAACCCAAGTGGGTCATCGCGATGGGCGCCTGTGCTTCAACCGGCGGTATGTATCGAAGCTACGCCGTCTTGCAGGGCGTCGATCGGATCCTGCCGGTGGACATCTATGTGGCGGGCTGCCCTCCACGCCCTGAGGCGCTGCTGGACGCGTTGATTCGATTGCAGAACAAAGTGGGGAAAGAGCCGATCGTCGCCACCCAGAAAAAAGTCGCGGCTTGATGACGGCGCTTGAACTTGCTGAGAAGTTAAAGGCTCAGTTCGGCGATCTCATCGCCGGGCCAGCGGAGTTCCGCGGAGAAATTGCCCTGCGCGTCCTGGATTCCGACCAAATCGCCCACGTATGCGGCTTCGCGAAGATCAAGCTGGGCTTCAATTACCTCGTCGACGTGAGCAGCGTGGACAATTATGGCGACGATCCTCGTTTCACCGTGGTTTATCACCTCTATGGCATTGAGCACCGATGCTATCTTCGACTGAAAACGGATGTTAGCGAGGAAAAGTGCGAGGTGCCGACAGTCACTGGCATATGGCGGACCGCGGATTGGCACGAGCGCGAGATTTACGACATGATGGGAATCCGATTCACGGATCACCCGGACCTTCGCCGGATCCTGATGTGGGAAGGCTATCCGTATTTCCCGTTGCGCAAGGACTTCCCCCTGGCCGGCAAGTCGAGCGACATGCCTGACATTGCTTTTAGCCGGCCCGCTCCGCTCGAAGGAGGCCCGTTCGTCACGGTTGCAGGCGGGAAAGATACCATTTCGCGGGAACCGCGCGTTCGTATTCCTGAAACGGATTCGGTCGAGCTGAACAATCGAATCGAACGCCGCGATGACGTCCGAAAGGCGCACGGTGAATCGTTTGGGCCCGGCCCAAAAGAACACAAATCGTAATGGCTGAAGTTCGAGACATTGAAATCAGGGACGCCGCCGGGACGGCTGCGGCAGCTGCGCAAAACGCAGGCCTCGCGGATGACCTGCAGGATATGAGCGGCGAAAAGATGGTCCTCAACATGGGCCCATCGCATCCTTCGACGCATGGAGTTCTTCGCATCGTGCTCGAGCTCGACGGGGAGACGATCACGAAGGCGATGCCAGACGTGGGTTATTTGCATCGAGGCGATGAGAAGATCGCCGAGAACATGACCTACACTCAGTTCATCCCTTACACGGATCGGCTGGATTACCTTGCCCCGCTCGCGAATAACGTTGCCTACGCACTTGCGGTTGAGAAGCTCCTCGGGATCGACAAGGAACTCCCGCTTCGATGCCAGTACATCCGCACCATCTGTGTTGAGCTGGCGCGCATTTCGTCGCATCTGCTCGGGATTGGGTGTTTCGCGATGGACGTGGGTGCGATGACCGTGTTCCTGCACACATTCACCGAGCGCGAGAAGATCTACAACCTTTGCGAAGCCCTGACGGGCGCGCGATTTACCACGACTTACACGCGCATTGGCGGGGTTTCCCGTGACACGCCTCCTGGCTGGTGTGCGGCCGTCGAGAAGTTCCTTGATGAGGTTCTCGTCAACATCGATGAAACCGAAACGTTGCTCACGCGCAATCGGATTTGGGTGGATCGCACGCGCGATGTGGGAGTGATCTCGAAGGAGGATGCGATCGATTACGGGTTGACGGGCCCGAACCTGCGCGCCAGCGGCGTTGAATTCGACCTTCGAAAGGACCAGCCCTACCTGATCTACAACGAACTCAAGTTCGAGATTCCGATCGGCTCGGTCGGCGATTGTTACGATCGTTATCTCGTTCGCATGGAAGAAATGCGGCAGAGCGTGAAGCTGATCCGCCAATGCCTCGCGAAAATTCCTGGTGGATTCGACAATGCGTCCAGGGAGCCCGTGAATGTTTCGGATGGGAAAATCGTGTTGCCGTCCAAGGGCAAGGTGATGACAAGCATGGAAGAGTTGATCCATCATTTCATCAACGTCACCCAAGGCATCAATGCACCTCCGGGAGAAGTGTATTTTGGACATGAAAATCCGAAGGGCGAGCTCGGCTTTTACATCAACAGCAAGGGCGGCGGCACTCCCAATCGGCTGAAGATCCGCGCCCCATCGTTTGTGAACCTCAGCATCCTTCCGCACCTGCTGCCGGGCCACATGATGAGTGATACCGTCGCGATTCTGGGATCGTTCGACTTCGTGATGGGAGAATGCGATCGATGAACCTCGGAACCGTCACTGAACCTATTCCAAACGCATTGCGCAGCCAGCCTGGCTTCGCGATTCCAGCATCGCTTGAAGCGGAAATTGATGAGCTGATCACGCACTATCCAGTGAAACGAAGCGCGTCCCTCATGCTGCTGCACGCAGTGCAGGAGCACTTCGGATGGATTTCGCAGGAGGCGGTGGAATGGATCGCGAAGAAGCTGGAGCTGCAGCCGATCAATATCTACGAACTGGTGACCTTTTACCCGATGTTCCGTCACCAGCCGATGGGCAGGTTTCAGATCAAGGTGTGCCGCACTTTAAGCTGCGCGCTGGGTGGAGCGTATGAGCTTCACAAACATTTTTGCGAGAAGTTCGGCCTCGATCCTCACGGCCATGGGCCGCAAACGACGAAGGACGGACGTTTTACCGTCGAATTCGTGGAGTGCCTGGCCAGTTGCGGAACGGCTCCCGTGATGATGGTCAACGATGATTTTCACGAGGGCGTCAGCCATGCGAAAGCCGACGAAATTGTGGCTAAATGCAAGGGAGCATGAAGAGCGTGAAACATGGAAGTTGGCTGCCCGACATGGATTTGAACCATGACAAACAGATCCAGAGTCTGCTGTGCTACCGTTACACCATCGGGCAGGCCGGAGCGGGTTGTAAGCTAGACGCTTTGGCGCTGCAGTCAAGGCTGCTTCCCCGAACCGAGGCCGATTTAACCGCGGAGACGCGGAGCCGCGGAGTATCAACGGCAACAGCCTGCAAATCTCCGCGCCTCCGCTACTCCGCGGTGAACCACGTTGCATCAGATTAACAATGCCGCACGAATTCAAATTGATTTTGAAGCACGCCGATGAGGCGGGTTACACGCCCGACATCGAGTGCTATTTGCGGCACGGTGGCTATGAGGCGCTCAGGAAGGCGCTTGCGCTTCCGCTGAAGGATCTGCCCGATGGCAAGAAGGTTTCAGGGCAGGAACAGATCCGCGATGAAGTCAAAGCGTCGGGATTGCGCGGCCGCGGTGGCGCTGGTTTTTCCTGCGGCTTGAAGTGGAGTTTCGTTGATCGAAGGAGCGGGAAACCGATTTACCTGATTTGCAACGCGGACGAGTCTGAACCCGGCACATTCAAGGATCGCCAAATCATACACAAGGATCCGCATCAGTTGATCGAGGGGATGATCATCTCCTGCTACGCCAATGGCGTGAATCTCGCCTATATCTACATCCGCGGCGAAATGCCACAAGGCGCGAAGCTCCTGAACCAATGCCTGAAGGAAGCGCGCGCAAAAAATTTCCTTGGGAAGAATATCCTTGGCAGCGGCTACGACCTGGAAATCCATGTGCATCGCGGTGCAGGCGCTTACATTTGCGGCGAGGAAACCGGGCTGATCGAATCACTCGAAGGCAAGCGCGCCTATCCACGCATCAAGCCGCCGTATTTCCCCGCAGTGCTCGGGCTCTACATGTGCCCGACGATCGTCAACAACGTCGAGACCCTGTGCAACGTGAAGCACATCGTCGATATGGGTGCGGGCGAATTTGCGAAGCTCGGGACGCCGAACAACACGGGCACGCGCATCGTCAGCCTCAGCGGCCACGTCAAGAAGCCTGGCTATTACGAGATCGAGGTGGGCAAAGCGACGATTGGCGAGTTGATCAACGATCCTGTTTTCGGCGGCGGGCTGCGTGACGGCCGCAAGCTCAAGGCAGTCATCCCGGGCGGCTCTTCGTCGAAGGTCCTGAAGGCAGGTGAGAAGTTCAAGCTCAAGCGCAAGGTGGATGGCAAGGACGTTGAGCAGGAAGTCGACATGCTCGACCTGCCTTACGATTTTGATTCACTCATCCAGGCGGGAACGATGTCAGGCTCGAGCGCGATCATTGTGATCGATGACTCGGTCAGCGCAGTGGATGCGCTGGCGAATCTCAGTGAGTTCTACGCCCATGAGAGTTGCGGCCAGTGCACTCCCTGCCGTGAAGGATCGCTCTGGATGAGCAAGGCGCTGCACCGGCTGACGCATGGGGAAGGACGCAAGGGCGACGCGGATTATCTTGTAAAGATCGCGGACAACATCCCTGGAGGCCGAACCATCTGCGCTTTTGGGGAAGCGTGCTCGTGGCCGGTGCAGAGTTTCGTCGGAAAATTTAAGGACGAATTTGTCGCCCGCGGTGCCGCGGACGAGGAGCGCTATGCGGCGGAACAAAAGGCCGCTGCGCCGACGAGTGAGTTGAAACTTGCGGCAAGCCCGCACCATTGATGAGCCGAACCTTGCATATTCACCTCGGAGACGCGGAGGCGCGGAGATCGGATGAGCTTACCGATAAGGTGATAGGCGCCTGCGTTAGGCGGATCGTAAATCAATTTGCGGAACTCTCCGCGTCTCCGCGTCTCCGTGGTTCAATCACAGCGTAAAATGTTCAACGCTACAACAACCGAGACGAAGCAAACGCCGCCGCCGGTCGAAACGATCAAGGTGAAGGTGGACGGACGGGAGGTCGATGTCCCCAAGACCACGATCGATCCCATTACAGGGAAGCCTGTGCCGACCACCATGATCCAGGCGTGCAGCGCCGTTCGCGTGGACGTGCCGCACTATTGCTATCATCCCAAGCTCCCCATCGCCGGCAACTGCCGCATGTGCCTCGTCGAGTTCGGAACGCCCGCGCTGGGGCCTGATCGCAAGCCCATCATCAATCCCGACGGAACGCCGAAGATTGCGAAGTCACCGCGACCAGCGATCGCATGCGCGACGCCCATTTCCCCAGGAATGGAGATTTACACGAATACTCCCGCCGTGAAGCAGATGCGGGAAGGCGTGCTCGAATCGCTGTTAATCAATCATCCGCTGGACTGCCCAATCTGCGACCAGGCCGGGGAATGCAAGCTGCAGGAATATTCGGTCGACTATGGCCAGGCCGCGAGCCGCTTTGTGGAACCCAAGGTTCACAAGCCGAAGCGCGTCGACCTTGGGCCGCGTATTGTCCTGGACGCGGAACGCTGCATCCTTTGCACGCGCTGCATTCGCTTCACCAAGGATGTGGTTGGCGACGATGCCCTGGGCATCGTGAATCGTGGCAGCTTCAACACCATCACTGCGTATCCGGGCAAACCTTTCGACAACAACTATACGCTGAACACGGTGGACATCTGCCCGGTCGGCGCGCTGACGTCGAAGGACTTTCGATTCAAGATGCGCGTTTGGTTCCTGAAGGAAACCAAGAGCGTCTGCACGAGTTGCGCCACGGGCTGCAACATCATCGTTGGATCGCGCAACGAGACGGTGTTCCGCTATGAGCCGCGCGAGAACGATGCGGTGAACGTCACGTGGATGTGCGACTACGGCCGGCTGAATTACAAATGGATCAATCGGCCGGATCGGCTCACTCAGGTGCTCGGACCCGGGGGGCGGGTGCTGGGATGGGCGGACGCGTTGCGGCAGATTTCGGACTTGTTGAACAGTGCGGCGCAAGGATCCGTGGCAGTGATCGCCTCGGCGCGGCAGACGAATGAAGAACTATTTCTGTTGAAGAAGCTCGCCAGCAAATTTGGCGCAATCACAGATTCGGTTCCGCGCGTCGGCGAAGGCGATCGACTCCTCCTGAACGAGGATCGCAACCCAAATACAAACGGCGCGCGGCTGACGGGCATCTGCTTCACCGAGATGGGCGACCAGATCCCGAAAATCGCGCAGGGCATCGAAAGTGGAACCATTACGACGTTGATTGTCTTTGGTGAAGATGTGACGACGTGCGGAATTGAAGCGGCCACGCTCGGCAAGGTGCCCACGCTCATCGTGAGCGATATTCTGCCCAACGAAACGATCAGGCGTGCGACGTATTTGCTGCCTGGCTGCGCCCATGCGGAGAAGCGCGGGACGTTCACCAACACCAAGGGCCGGGTGCAGAAGTTCATGAAAGCCATTGAGCCGCGCGGCGACGCCCGGCCTGAGTGGGAATTCCTGCATGAGCTCGTGTTGAACGTGACCAAGCAGGACGGCTTCAAGAGCATCGAAGGCCTGTTCAACCTCATGGCCCAGGAGGTTCCCGCGTTCAAGGGACTCACGTGGGCAACGCTGGGCGACACGGGAATAACGGTGGAGATTTGATTCCGCGCTGAAACCCATGACCTGGATCGACAATTTGGATTCGACTGCAAGTTTCGCGTTGTTCAGCGCGCTGAAAATCCTTGGCGTGTTTTCAGTGCTGATGTTCATCGTTGCGTACGCAGTATGGATTGAGCGCAAGGTTTCGGCAGCGATTCAGGATCGGATTGGCCCGAATCGCTTCGGCATTTTCGGTTTGTTGCAGCCGGCTGCAGATGCGGTGAAGGCGTTCCTCAAGGAAGACTTTACGCCAGCGCACGTGCGGAAGGTTTACTTCTGGCTCGCGCCCGCAATCGTGATGATTCCCAGCATCCTGGTTGTTGCCGTGATTCCGTTCGGATCGTATCTCGGCGAACAGAAGATGGTTATCGCGGATCTTGACGTGGGGATTCTCTACACGTTCGGCATCGTCTCTCTTGGCGTCTATGGCATTGTGCTGGCGGGTTACGCCGCCAACTCGAAGTATCCGTTCCTTGGGGGGATTCGATCGAGCGCACAAATGATCTCCTATGAAATCGCAATGGGGCTGTCGGTCGTCGCTGTGTTCCTGCTGGTCGGTGACTTGAACCTCAGCAACGTGGTGCTGTATCAGGCGCCGGGTCTTTTGGACTGGTTGATCTTCAAGCAGCCGCTGGCCTTTGTGATTTTCCTGGTGGCGGGCTTTGCAGAGACGAATCGCACGCCCTTCGATCTTCCCGAAGCCGAGCAGGAGCTGGCGGGCGGATATAATGTGGAATACAGCTCCATGAAGTTCGCACTGTTCTTCATGGGTGAATACGCGAGCGTGACGGCCATCTGCGCGCTGACCGTGACCTTGTTTTTTGGGGGCTGGAGCCTGCCGTTTGGGCCATTCAACCAGCCTGCGGACAGCATTTGGATTGGACTGGCGCACATAGGGATATTTCTGGCCAAGACGATCTTCCTGCTTTGCGTGATCGTGTGGGTGCGCTGGATGTGGCCGCGTTTCCGGTATGATCAATTGATGGATCTCGGCTGGAGGCGCTTCATCCCGCTGGCGTTGGCCAATGTGGTGCTGACAGCATTTATTTTGTGGGCTCGAAGCTAATGATTGTTAACCGCAAAAAACTGAATTTCTGGGAACGCCTTTACGTGCCCGCCGTCGTGGGCGGGTTCAAGGTCACCGCGCGCCACTTCTTCAAGAAGAAGGTGACGATGCAGTATCCGGAGGAGAAGTGGGTCGTGCCGCCCGGATATCGCGGAGCGCCTTACCTTGTCAAGGACCAGGAGGGAAACACCAAGTGCGTCTCCTGCCAGTTGTGCGAATTTGTCTGTCCGCCCAAGGCCATCCGCATCACGCCTCCCGGCCCTGACGGCCAGCTGGCGGATCGCCCGAATGCCGAGAAGATGCCGAAGGAATTCGAGATCAACATGCTTCGCTGCATCTTCTGTGGCTATTGCCAGGAAGTGTGCCCTGAGGAAGCGATCTTTCTGCAGCAGGATTATTCGTTGAACGCGGAGAGCCGCGAGGAATTGATTTACAACAAAGAGAAGCTGCTGGAACTCGGGGGCACACATGCGGGCATCCAGAAATGGAAGCACAAGGCGGAGGAAACGCAGGAGCAGGAACATTTCCCGGTGAAACCCTGACGCCTCATCGCCGCGGTCCAATTACTCAGAAGGTCAATGCAGGACACATTACAATACGTTTTTTCGAGCAACGGTCTTTTCTGGCTGTTCGCCGCCCTGGCGCTGCTCTGCGGCTGCCTCGTGATCCTGAGCCGCAATCCTGTGACGAGCGCGATGTTCCTGGTCCTGACGATCGCGTCTCTTGCCGGGCTGTTCGTGCTGCTCAACGCCTTCTTTCTCGCGGCCATTCAAATCCTTGTTTATGCAGGGGCCGTCATGGTTCTGTTCCTGTTCGTCATCATGCTCCTCGATCTTCGCGCTGAACAACGCCATCGGATCAAGCTGTTCGGAGTGATCGGCGGAGCCGTTTCTGTGGGTGCCGTCATTGCGGTTCTCCTGCGCGCGCTCTACGTCACAAAGCCGGGTGCGAACCTGGCGGCGCCAGAGGTCGTCGGCGATACCGTCGCGCTCGGCAAACTGCTTTTCACAAAGTATGTGCTGCCGTTCGAAATTGTGTCGGTGCTGCTGCTGGTCGCGATGGTGGGCGTCATTCTGTTGAGCAAAAAGGATCTCAAGTGAACGTGGGATTGGAACATTACCTGGCCGTCAGCGGACTATTGTTCGCACTGGGGCTGTTTGGCGTGGTGGTGCGGCGCAATGTGCTCGTGATGTACATGTGCCTCGAATTGATGTTGAACGCCGCGAATCTCGCCCTGGTTGCGTTCTCGCGCTTCACCAACAACCTTGATGGACAGGTGTTCGTGTTTTTCATCATCACGGTTGCCGCGGCTGAGGTCGCGGTGGGATTGGCGTTGATCGTCGCGCTCTACCGCCGCAGGAACACGGCGCACGTGGAAGAACTGGCAACAATGAAGCTTTGATGCGCTGGAGGAGAGACATGCAGCTCCGCGGTGAAGAAGAACCCGAATGAAATTCGAAGCGTTACCCTGGTTGATCCTGTTCCTGCCGTTGCTGGCCGCAGCGGCGATCACTCTCTTCACGCAGAAAAATCGTGGCGTGAGCGCCGGGCTGTCCATCGGCGCGGTCGTGATCAGCTTCCTGCTCAGCGCCTTGTTCGTGAAGCTCAACGGCTTCAATCCGCCGGCCAATGAACTTGCCGTCAACTGGCTTTCAATCGGTGACGCGCTGAGAATCGACTTCGGATTCCGCCTGGACCCCTTGAGTCTGGGAATGATCCTGATGGTCACGGGCGTTGCCGCGTTGATCCACATTTATTCGGTGGGTTACATGCACGACGATCCCGGCTTTTCTCGGTTCTTCGCGAGCCTGAGCCTGTTCACGTTCTCGATGCTGGGAATCGTGCTTTCGAACAATTTTCTGCAGATCTTCATTTTCTGGGAATTGGTGGGCGTGTCGAGTTACCTGCTGATCGGGTTCTGGTACGAGAAGGCGAGTGCCGCCGATGCGGCCAAGAAGGCCTTCATCACGAATCGGCTCGGTGACTTTGGGTTCCTGATTGGCATCCTCATTGTCTGGGCGGCGCTCGGGTCGTTGAACTTTCGACCGATCGAGCAGGCGCTGGCGGACAATCCCGAGGCCCTCGGCGCCCTTGCCACTATTGGCGGGCTGCTGATCTTCTGCGGCGCCGTTGGCAAGTCTGCGCAGTTTCCGCTGCACGTGTGGTTGCCCGACGCGATGGAGGGCCCAACGCCCGTCTCAGCGCTGATCCATGCGGCGACAATGGTTGCTGCAGGCGTGTACATGTTGTGCCGCGTGTTTTTCGTGCTGAATGGCGAGGCGCTCCAGGTCATTGCATATGTGGGCGGTTTTACAGCATTGCTCGCGGCGCTGATTGCACTCCAGCAGAACGACATCAAACGAATTCTGGCGTACTCGACGCTTTCACAACTGGGTTACATGGTCATGGCAGTCGGGTTGGGCGGACCCACACCCGCGATGTTCCATCTGACAACGCACGCGTTCTTCAAGGCGCTCCTGTTTCTCGGCTCGGGTTCAGTGATCCTGGCAATGCATCACGAACAGGACATCTGGCAGATGGGCGCACTGCGAAAGAAAACGCCTGTGACGTTTTGGACATTCATGGTGGGCACGCTCGCCCTCGCCGGCCTGTGGCCGCTGAGCGGGTTTTTCAGCAAGGACTCCATTCTGGCGCTCGCGTATCACGAACGCAATTACCTGCTGTTCGGCGTGGCTGTCTTTGTGGCATTCCTTACCACGTTCTACATGTTCCGCCTCGTGTTCGTGGTGTTCTTCAGCTCTGCCAAGTCGAAGCATGCGGAACACGCGCATGAATCGCCGGGAGTAATGACCTGGCCGCTCCGTCTGCTGGCGGTTCTCAGCGTCATCGGCGGGTTCATTGGAATTGAGGCGCTGTTTGCAGGTCAGCTGGCAGCCGACGCAAGCGAGCATCCCCACGGTTGGGCACAGCTCGTTTATCCATTCCAGCATGCGCCCGTCGCGGCGGCGTCGGGTCTCGTTGTGTTTGCGCTGGGATTGCTCGCAGCATGGGCCCTGTATGGAAAGGGCGGCAAGGATCCGCTGCCCGAAAAGCTGGGCGCGCTTTCGCGGGCCATGCGGGATCGTTTTTATTTCGACGAACTATACGAAGCCACCGTCGTTCGCATGCACGATACCCTTGCAGCGATTGCCGGGTGGTTTGATCGCTGGATCATTGATGGCTTCGGCATTGGATTGATCCGGGGTGGAACGGATTTTGCCGGGCGGGCGCTGAGGCTTGCGCAAACCGGAAATCTCCAGACGTATGCGCTGCTGCTGGCGCTGGGCGTAGCCGTGCTGCTGGTGGTGGTCCTGGCGTCATGAATCGTTTGCGATGACAACACTGAGTTACATTTTCCTCCTGCCCCTGCTGGCTGCGATCGTGCTGGCGTTTGTGCCGCGAAACTTCGCGGTGATCATGCGCCTTGTTGCCGTCGTTGCGACAGGCCTTTCAGCGCTGCTTGCCGTAAAGATGTTCTGGCAATTCGATGCGCAGCAGAGCGGATATCAGTTCGTCACCACCATCCCGTGGCTGGGCGCGGAGTCATTGGGGCTTGCATGCCGCCTGGGCGTGGATGGCATCAACGTTGGATTGGTGCTGATGGGTGCGATCGTGGCGTTTGCGGCCGCGTGCTGCGCGTGGGATATCAAAATCCGCGAGAAGGAGTTTTACATTCTCCTGCTGATCATGGCAGGCGGCATTCTCGGTGCATTCGCATCGCTCGACCTGTTCTTCTTCTATTTCTTCCACGAACTGGCGCTTGTTCCGACGTTCATCATGATCGGGTTGTGGGGTCGCGGTGAACGAAAGAATTATGCGACGTTCCAGATCACGCTTTATCTGAGCGTCGGCGCGCTGGTTGCGCTCGTCGGGTTGATCGCACTTTACCTGCAGCTCCCCCTGGAAGCGCGGACGTTCGATATTCCAGCGCTCACCCGCTATTTCGTTGAGAACCCAATGGCGCGCTCGGCGCAAAGCTTCATCTTCCCGCTGCTGTTATTTGGGTTCGGCGTTCTCGTTTCGCTCTGGCCGTTTCACACCTGGGCGCCAATCGGTTACGCCGCCGCCCCAACCGCAACCGCCATGCTGCATGCAGGCGTTCTCAAGAAGTTCGGGTTGTACGGCTTGATCCGCATTGCGCTGCCGCTGATGCCTGACGCGGCGCAAAGCTGGATGCACGTGCTCGCGTGGCTCTGCCTGGGCAATCTCGTTTACTGCGGGTGGGTGGCGATGCGGCAGAAGGATTTCAACTGGCTTGTTGGCTACAGCAGCGTGGCGCACATGGGCTTCATTTTCCTTGGGATCGCATCCCTCAATGTGGTGGGAGTCACGGGCGCGGTGCTGGTGATGGTGGCGCACGGGTTCCTCGCGGCGCTCACGTTCGGCTTGACTGGATATATCCACCAACAGACCGGCACGCTTGAGATTGGGCAGCTTGGCGGGTTGCTCCGAAAGCTGCCATTTATTGGAAGCGCATTGATCATGGCCGCGTTCGCGGGTTGCGGCTTGCCCGGCTTTGCCAACTTTGCGGGTGAGGTCACCGTGTTTTTCGGCCTCTGGCAGGAGCCATCGCTGCGGACGATTGCGGTCCTCGCTTGCTGGGGAGCGTTGATCATCGGCGCCATCTACATGCTGCGCGCGGTTCGAAATGCCCTTCATGCTGAAGTTCCCGAACAATGGGCGAACGTGACGGATGCGCCGCACATCTGGCGCAAGCTGCCGTTCATCGTCCTGTTATTCTGCTTGTTGCTGTTTGGAATTTTGCCACGGCTGCTTACGGACAAGATCACGCCCAGTGTTTCGCGAATCGTTCAAATGGCGCGGCCTGCATCCATTCCACAAGCCGCGGAGACGGACGCCGGCTTGGCAAGCGCCGCGAGTGCAGGCACAGGTGCGGGATCCAATGGGACCCCTGCGGCAACGGAAAACCAATGAATCTTTCTTCGATCAGTCTCGAACTTTCAGTGGTCGGCCTCGGCCTGGTAATGCTGCTGGCCGATCTGTGGATGCCGCGCGAGCGCAAGTACCTGCTGGGTTACGGCGCCGCAGCTGCGCTGGGAGTAATGCTCCTTGTCAATGTTTCGGGTTGCGGCCTGTGCACAATCGACGGCTCTTCGTTCGGGGGAATGTTCATCCAGGACAGCCTTTCGCTCTTCTTCAAGCGGCTGTTTCTGATGTCCGCCATTTTGATCCTGATCATTGCTGTGGAGTTCTCCGACTGCCTTGCATCCGCGGTGTCGGAGTACTACGCGCTCATGGTCTTTGCGCTGGCGGGAATGCTGTTCGCTGCGTCGGCCAACAACTTCGCCCTGCTGTTTGTCTCGCTGGAACTGATCACGGTGACGTTCTATGTGCTGACGAGTTTTCAGCGCGGACGCCAGGTGTCGCTCGAGGCGGGCGTCAAGTATCTCATCATCGGCGCACTCTCCTCGGCGTTCATGGTGTTTGGAATTGCGCTCGTGTCGGGGATTTCGGGCAAGATGAACTTCGCCGAGCTTTCAGCCGTGGCTTCCCAGTTCAGTGACAACAAAGTTTTCCTCATTGGCATTCTTTTCGTCCTCGTCGGGCTTGGTTTCAAGATTGCCGTGGTTCCGTTCCAGATCTGGGCGCCTGACGTCTATCAAGGAGCCCCGACACCCACCACTGCGTTTCTTGCGATTGGCTCCAAGGCTGCGGGATTCGTGCTGCTGCTTCGATTCTTGTTTGCTGCGGTTCCCGCCATTACCGCGCAATGGGCGAATATTCTGATCGTGATTGCGGCGGCAACGATCTTGTATGGCAATCTCGGCGCGCTCCCCCAGCGGAACGTGAAGCGCCTCCTGGGCTACTCAAGCATCGCCCATGCAGGGTACCTTCTGATGGGCGTGGCAGCCCTCAACACGGCGGGACTCGCAGCCATCCTTTATTACCTCGGCGGGTATCTTTTCACCGTGATCGCCGCGTTTGCAGTAATCAGCGTGGTCATGCGGAATCTGGAATCGGAAGACATCTCTGCATTTGGTGGATTGAATCAGCGTTCGCCCCTGCTGGCCGCAACGTTGACGATTTCCATGGTATCACTCGCGGGTATTCCTCCGCTGGCAGGGTTTTTCGGAAAGTTCCTGCTGCTGAAAGCCGTGGTGGAACAGGGCGCGAGCAACACTGGGTATTACGTTCTGGCGTTTATCGCGATGGCAGGCGTGGTGATGTCTCTGTACTACTATTTCAACGTGGTGCGAGCGGCCTACTGGGGTTCGGCTTCCAATGACACATCGCCAATCACCCTATCGATGCCGATGCGAGTGACGCTGTATGTCTGCATCGCGGGCGTGTTTTTCCTTGGCCTGGTTCCGGGCCCGCTGATGAAGCAAACCCGGCCCGCTGCCGAAGTTCTTGAAGTCCCAACTGCGGCCGTTGTCCGAGCGGACGCAGCGCTGTGAGCGACGGCTGATCCGCTCAAGCGCCGTTCACAAAACCTTCGGCCATCGAGACTGCCTTGAGCATTGCCTTCGATTTGTTGATCGTCTCCTGGAATTCCGCTTCCGGCGTTGAATCGTTCACCCAGCCGCCACCTGCCTGCACGTAAGCCTTGCCGTCCTTGATCAAGGCAGTGCGGATCGTAATGCACGTGTCGAGGTTTCCGTTGAACGAGAAATAGCCGACACAGCCGCCGTAGGATCCGCGCGTCGTTTGTTCCAGCTCGGAGATGATCTGCATGGCGCGAATTTTGGGCGCTCCGCTGAGTGTTCCCGCCGGGAAAGTCGCGCGCATCAGGTCATAGAGGGAACGATCTTGCGAGAGAGTGCCTTCCACCTGCGAGACGATGTGCATCACGTGGCTGTAACGCTCAATCGTCATCAAGTCCTTCACTTGCACTGAGCCGAAGTCGCAAACGCGACCCAGGTCGTTCCGCGCAAGATCCACCAGCATCACATGTTCGGCCCGCTCCTTGGGATCCGCGAGCAGTTCGCGTTCGAGTGCAGCGTCTTCGTCTGGCGTTTTTCCGCGCTGCCGTGTCCCAGCGATTGGGCGAATCTCCACCTTGCCGTCCTCGCATCGCACATGAATTTCAGGCGAAGCTCCAACCAGCGAGAACCCGTTCAGTTCCAGCAGGAACATGTAAGGCGAGGGGTTTATGGAACGGACCGCCCGATAAAGATCCAACGGTGAAACCTTTATCGCCGTCGAAAAACGCTGCGAGCCGACGACCTGGATGATATCGCCCGAGGTAATGTATTTTTTGGCCGCAGCAACGTTGGAGAAGAACTTTTCGCGTGAGACATTGGACTCGAACGGAATCTCGGCAACCTCCGACGGAAGGGTCACGGGATGATGTTCCGCAGGTTGTTCCAGCAGGGAGACGAGCCGTTCGATTTCGGCCACCGCATTTTCATACGCCTCGGCGGGGGTGGACGCTTCGTCGATTACTGCGTTTACGAGCACAGTGAGCGTCTGCGCGACACGATCAAAAATGAGGAGTTGATCGGCAATGAGGAAATACAATGTCGGCACGCCGAGCTCATCGTGCGGCGGGCGCGGCACCACGGGTTCCACGTCGTGAATGAACTCGTATCCAATCACACCGATGGCACCCCCTGTGAACCGAGGGAGGCCAGGCACCGTCACAGGGCGGAACTTGCTCATCACGCGTTCCACCACTTCGAGGCCGTCGCGCACGATCTGCGGATCGGTCGAACTGGCGCTTCCGTGGGAAGCAGGCCGGACCGTGAAGCGTTCGAGAACCTTTCCATTCTCGATCACCTCAACGCGATTGCCGTCCTGCCGGACGATGCCGCGGGGATTGCAGCCGACAAAGGAATAGCGGCCCAGGTGCTCGCCGCCTTCAACGGATTCGAAGAGGAAGGACTCGCCCTGGCCACGGATTTTTCGATACGCGGAAAGCGGCGTTTCAATGTCGGCGAGAAGGCGGCGCGTGACGGGAATCAGGTTTCCCTGCGTTGCCAGCTTCACGAACTCGTCAGGATTGGGCGAATACATAGGCCAAGGGCATTGACTCAATCGTGGGTCATTGCCGCGGGCCAGTATTATGGAGCGGACACTGAGGAGTAAACAGTGAACCTGCGCGTCGCACAGGACGAACTACTTTACGAACCCATCGCCGGGAAGCGGAGCGGGTTGCGGGGAGCGGCGGGTGAGGCGGCGGTTCATGGCACGGCGAGACCGCCAGACTCCCAGGAGCGTGAACAGCACAACAGCGAAGCTGTAGGCGAGCATCCCCATGCCAATGCTGGTTGGGATCAAATAGCTGTCGCTGAACAGCACCAGCGCGCCGCCCACGAGGGCCGTGAGCAAGGTATTTCCGGCAAGGCAGGAAAGATACAGTGTCACCGGGGTTTCTGTGATTCGAGCGACGTGCCAATCCCGGTAGTTCTCCTCGCCCATGGAACGCATCAGCCATGCGGATTGGAAATTCCGCGCCGCCACGAGCACGCTCATGGTGCTGACGCCGATGGCAACTGGCGCTGAAAAGGCGAGGAGCCAGCAAGCCGCAAGGTTGACGAGAAGTCCGCCATGCCAGCCGAGTTTTTTAGCAATGGGATTGCCCTCGAGAACCAGATTGGGTGTGGCTACCCAGGTGCTGATAAAATCCATTCCCCGCCCGAACAGCAACAGGAGGAAACAGAGGCAGTAATCACGGCTCCCGAATTGGAGCAGGTCTTCCATTATTTTTTGCCGTAGATTTCTCCCGGCGGCTTGAGCAGGGGTTCGGTTGTCTTGAAGCCCTCACCCGGGTTGCCGTCGACGGATCGGAAAAAGCAGGACTTGTAACCTTCGTGACACGCCGCCCCGTTTTGTTCCACCTGGATCAGCAGCGTGTCGCCATCGCAGTCAAACGCAATGTCCTTCACCTCCTGCGTATGCCCGCTGGATTCGCCCTTCATCCAGAACTTCTGGCGTGAACGGCTCCAGAAATGGGTTTTCCGCGTGTCAATCGTCGTTTCCAGGGAAGCACGGTTCATCCATGCCATCATCAAAACCCGCCCCGTCTTCTGCTCCTGGACAATGGCTGGAATCAAGCCGTTCGCGTCGAATTTCAATTTCTCGTAGAAGCTCATTTTGCAGGCGAAACCTAGCAGACAAATGGTGGCGAACCATCAAAATGTGAGCACGGGTTTGAGACTTTGCCGTTGAAGGTTATCTTAAGCCTCTTTGCCTATGGACCTGCCGCAAAAGCTTGCGATCCTCGCGGACGCCGCCAAATACGACGCTTCATGCGCCAGCAACGGCGGCGAGAAGCGGTCGTCGCGCGGCGGCAGCGGCGTGGGTTCCGTGACAGGCGCAGGGATTTGCCACAGCTTCACGCCGGATGGCCGCTGCGTTTCGCTTCTCAAGGTCCTGCTCACCAACTATTGCATCTTCGATTGCCTCTATTGCGTGAACCGGGTGTCGAGTGACATTCCCCGCGCTCGGTTCACTCCCGATGAAGTGGTTCAACTGACGCTCGATTTCTACAAACGCAATTACATCGAAGGCTTGTTCCTCAGCTCGGGAATCATTCGGAATCCCGACTACACCATGGAGCAGGTGGTTGCAGTGGCGCGCAAGCTTCGGCTCGAGCACGACTTCAGGGGCTACATTCATCTCAAGACCATCCCTGAAGCCAGCCAGGCGTTGATCGATGAAGCGGGAAGGTTTGCGGATCGGATCAGCATCAACATCGAATTGCCACGATCCGCCGATTTGGAGCGGTTTGCGCCTGAGAAGAATCTGGATCGAATCCAGGGTGCGATGGGCGCGATTCACGAGCGCATTGAGCAGAGCCGAAGTGAGCAAAAGGACGCCGCCAAGCCTGCGTTTGCTGCTGCAGGCCAAAGCACCCAAATGATTGTCGGGGCGACCGACGCTTCCGATCACGACATCCTGGAACGCGCCTCAAGTTTGTACCATCGATTCAAGCTGCGCCGCGTTTATTACTCGGCATTCAGTCCGATTCCGTCTGCGTCCGCCCATTTGCCGCTGGTCGCCCCGCCGCTCGTGCGGGAGCATCGGTTGTATCAGGCCGACTGGCTGATGCGTTTCTATGGATTCAAGGCACAAGAACTGACAAGCAACGCTGCGCCGCATCTTGATCTTCGATTTGATCCAAAACTGGCTTGGGCATTGCAGCATCGATCGCATTTTCCGGTTGATGTAAACAAAGCACCGCGGTTGTTGCTGCTTCGTGTCCCTGGCTTCGGAGTCAAGAATGTGGATCGCATTCTCCAGGCGCGGCGTTGGTCGAAGGTCCGCTTGCAGGATCTGGTCCGGCTGCGGGTGCCGATGAAGAAGGCGCTGCCATTCATTGAAACGGCGGATCATCATCCAGGACGCGAACTGGACAGTGAAGCGCTGACAAGGAAACTCGCTCCTCCGCCTGAGCAATTGAACCTGTTCGCTGCACCCGAGCTCTCCGTCCACAACGGGCAACTGTGAAAACGCTGCGGATCGAAGACAATTTTGAATCGTGGCAGGCAGCGGCCCGCGCCGCTCTCGCCCATAATCAGGAGCCTGGCGACGTCATTTGGGAGATACGCGGCGCGGAGCCGGAGCTGGGTCTGTTTGCGCGGACGGAAATCACGGCGGGAGCAAGCGTGTTGAACGACGCGAAAGCTCGATCCGCTTTCCGCGTGCCGGCTGCCTTCCTTGAGCTTGCGCGTTCCGCTGCGCTGCATTCGGATCCAGGGAAATGGCCATTGCTGTATCGCGTTCTTTGGCGCCTGACCCATGGTGAATCCCGATTGCTCCAAATCCCAACAGATGCGGATTTCATCGCGACGGCGCACCTCGCCCGGGAGGTCCAGAAGGATGCTTATCGCATGCGCCAGTACGTGCGATTCCGTGAAACAAGGCTGGAGGGGGAGCCATGGTTTGTCGCGTGGTATGAGCCCGGGCATGATTCGGTTCACCTGAACCAGCAGTTCTTCAAGGACCGTTTCGCGAATCATCGCTGGTCGATTCTTACGCCGAAGCGCTGCATGCATTGGGACGGGGCGGAAATCCGGTTCAGCGAAGGCGTGGCGCAATCGCAGGCTCCTGCGGGCGACGATGTCGAGCCGCTGTGGGTGACTTATTACTCGAACATCTTCAACCCGGCGCGCGTGAAGGTGAAGGCGATGAAGGCGCAGATGCCGGTGAGGAACTGGAAAAATCTTCCCGAGGCGGCCGCGATTCCCTCGTTGCTCGCGCGCGCTCCGTTGCGAGTCCAGGGAATGCTCGAAGTCAGCGAACGGCGGGTTCTTCGGGACGACGAATACTCGCCCGCCCGCCCGCCTGCCACATTCGATTGGGAAACGGTTCGCGCTGAGGCGATGCATTGCCGCGCGTGTCCCCTGTGGAAGAACGCCACATGCACGGTGTTTGGCGAAGGACCGCGCAGTGCGGAGGTGGTGCTTGTGGGTGAGCAGCCGGGCGACGCTGAAGATCGTGCAGGAAAGCCTTTCATTGGTCCCGCAGGACAGGTGCTGGATCGTGCGCTTGTGGCCGCAGGATTGGATCGAAGCACGTTTTACGTGACTAATGCAGTCAAGCACTTCAAATGGGAACCCCGCGGGAAGCGGCGGCTGCACCAAACCCCGAACGGCCGCGACATTGCTGCGTGCCGGCCATGGCTGGAGCAGGAATTGAAAATCCTGAAACCGCGC
This sequence comes from Verrucomicrobiia bacterium, assembly GCA_035629175.1. Taxonomy (NCBI): domain Bacteria; kingdom Pseudomonadati; phylum Verrucomicrobiota; class Verrucomicrobiia; species Verrucomicrobiia bacterium. The sequence continues at coordinate 59,203 of DASPIL010000106.1, forward strand.
TTGATTGTGGCCATGGGCCGAACTGCGCTGCGTTCGCTTTTTCATGCTGATCTTCGGATTGGCGACGAGCGCGGAAAGCTCCTGGATTCGCCTTTGGGAAAGACACTCATCACGATTCATCCGTCCGCGTTGCTGCGACTGCCGCCGGGGCGGGCGTTCGAGCCTGAGTTTGAGAGGTTTGTTGAGGATTTGAAGCGGATCAAAGACTGAGGCGATTTGCGTGGCGCAAGGTTTTGAAACGCGCCCGAATCTATTTACGGTCAGTCCGTTGGGAAGCCGGCGATGCAGCCGGTCCTCCGTCGCGGCCCACTGCGGAGGGCAGGACAGGTTTGGAAAACTGCGCTACGACTTTGCAAAACGCGGCGCGTTCGAATATTGGTTTCTCGGCCTATGCCAGACAACGTTGTTGAAATCCGCAACCTTTCCAAAGTCTATGCCCAGGGTGAAATCCAGGTGACGGCACTCAATGACATTTCGCTGAACATTGAACGCGGCGAGTTTCTCACGCTCATGGGACCTTCAGGCTCGGGCAAATCCACACTGCTCCACATCATTGCGGGCATCGACCGCCCGACGGGTGGTGAATGCCGCGTGCAAGGGGTGGACGTCACGCAATTGAATGAATCGCAACTGGCAGATTGGCGGAATCAAAATGTGGGATTCGTGTTCCAAACATTCAACCTCATCCCCGTGCTCACCGCGTTTGAGAATGTCGAGCTTCCGCTGTTGCTCACGCAGTTGTCCCGGCGTCAGCGACAGGAACTGGTCCATACCGCGCTCGAAATCGTCGGACTGGCCGATCGCGCGCGGCATCTGCCCAGGCAGCTCTCAG
>DASPIL010000108.1 GCA_035629175.1 Verrucomicrobiia bacterium
ACACGCCGAGCGACACGAGGATAAGGGAGATGATCGTGCCGAGGAAGCCGAGGTAAAGGCCTGCATCGAAGAGGTGTTCCTCGTTCTCGAGCAGCTTCAGCTTCATTCGCGCCACCACTTTCTGGCGGCGGATTTCGGCGAGTTTCACCAGGCAGACGATGTAGAGGAGCGCCTGCAGGACGAAGAAGATCAACATTGTGATCAGGACTTCAGGGTTCATAAACGGGGTGACGGGGTTGGGCTGGCCGGCTGGCGCTGCGCTGCCCAAACCGGGCAGCTGCACGCGAAATGGAAACTCCACTTTCTGGCTTTCCTGAGCGAGAAACGGCTCGCTCACGAGCAGCAGAACCAGCAACGAACCCAATCCAAAGAGCACGGCGCGCGCAATGAAAATGCCGCCCACCTGCAGCGGACGCTCCAGCGATGCGGGCCGCGGCAGCGCGAAATGCACGGCAATCGAGAGCAGGAATCCACCCGCAAAAAACAAGAGCCACTTCACCGTCAATCCGAGCAACGGTGCGCGCAAGCTCAATTGCACGAACAGGGGCTCGAACCGCGACACGTGCAGGCGCTGGTTTCGTTCAAGCAACTCGTTCATGCCTGCAAAGCCGTAACGAAGCGACTGCCCGAGATCGGCCGCCCCCGTTTTTCCAAACGTGCTGAGATAGCGCGCCACTCCCGCGGGATTGGCGGAAACCTGCACCGCAGCGAATATCACTGCGCGGGCGCCTTCCTCGGTTCGCACGTGATTGGCAAGCAGGCGCAACGTTTCTGGGTTTGAGATCTGGCCCACAAACGCGAGCAGCTGGCCCCAATTGAATCGCTGGCCGAGCGACAACATGTCGAGAAGCACCTGTTCCAGCGGACCAGACTTCCCGGCGTTCGCGCCCACTGCGAGCCGGCCGATGCTGTTGCTGAAGCCTGGATGCACATGGCCGCCCTCAAGCAGGAGCCCTGTCATGCAAAGCGCAGCGTCCACGGCCTGGCCTGACGATGTTCCAGACGCGGGAAACAGCGTCGTGTTGGTCATGGTGCGAAAATGCAACAAATCGCGGACAACGGCGCTCTCGGAATTTTCCAGCGCCTGCAACGCGGCCTGCCGGTTTTCGGCACGAATGAGGAATTCCGCAGCGGTTTCAAACGCGCCAGCCGGCGCCGCCGTTGTGCCGCTGTTCTGAAACACCTGGCCGACCGATCGCTCATCAATGAACCCGTGCTTGCGCAACATTGGATCCTGTCGCGCGAGCTCTATCAGGGCGCGCTGCAGCGGTTCACGACGCGGTATTCGACGCTCCTCAGCCGCCTTGAACATCAATTGCGCGGCCCCCAGATTGCGCTCGTACACCAACGCGAGCCCCTGCCCCACGAATCCAGGAGAATCGAGCGCGGCACGCTCCAGCACGGTGTCGTCAACGGCGCGCAAGTGCGACGGCACCAGGAGCCCGCAGGCGAGCATTCCGAGGCCGAGCAGAGCGCAGAACAAAAACGAAACCCAATTTTTCATCGCCAGTGAAGGACAGATTGCCCGTGCCGTTTCCGACGTCCCCCGGGATAAACCTATTCAAGGGAACTTAGCGCCGGCGTCAAATACTGCAAAACCCGCATTCGCTCCCGGAATGACGCCGACTCAAAGCACGGGAACTTCGAAAAAACTTTTCCTGCGGCCGTTCGTTTCTAACCTGCGCTGGTGTCTATTGCGCCCGGAAATATTGTAACACTTCAGATCACCGACATTGCGTTTGGCGGCGAGGGCGTCGGCAGGCTGGAACAGTTGGTGGTGTTCGTGCCGTTCGTCGCCATCGGTGAGATTGTCGAGGCCGAGATCACCGAACTAAAGAAAAGTTTCGGCCGCGCGCGGCTGGTGCGGGTGGTGCAGGCCTCCGCGGAACGGGTTTCGCCACCTTGCCAGTATTTCGGCGCGTGCGGCGGCTGCCAGTACCAGCACCTCAGCTACGCCGGGCAACTCCGCATCAAACACAAACAGATCTGCGACCTGTTCGAACGCATTGGCAAGATCCCGCGCGATCACATCTCCCCCGTCGTACCCTGCCCCAATCCTTACGGCTATCGCAATCGCGTGATGATCCGCAGCCAATGGAACAAACCCGAACAACGGCTGAACATCGGATTCGTGCGATGGGACTGCGGATTGGTTGAGGACATCACCGAATGCAAAATCGCCGAACCCGCGGTGAGCGATCAAATCCGCCAGGTCCGTGCCAATCCGCCGCCCAAGGGCGGCATCAAGGTGGTGTTGCGCCTGCCGCCGGAAGGATGGGAGGTTCCTCGCGACTCGTTCTTCCAGAACAATTTTTTCCTGCTGCCTGAAATGGTTAAGGTCGTGCGGCAATTGCTTGGCGACAGCGGGTCAACGCATCTCATCGATCTGTTCTGCGGCGTTGGCTTTTTCGGCATTGAATTGAGCAGCTCGGTCGAGTCGTTCATCGGGGTCGAGTTTGATCACATGGCGATCAAGGCGGCGCGCAACAACGCCCGCGCGCGAGGAGCATTGAACGGCGAATTCATCGCGGGTCCAGTTGAGGAAATCGTTCCCGAAATCCTCGGGAAATTCCATGCAGACACCACCACGGTCCTCCTGGATCCGCCGCGCAAGGGTTGCCGGCCGGACACACTGCAACTGCTGCGCGAGCAGGGACCGTCGCAAATCATCTATGTCTCGTGCCATCCCGCGACCATGGCGCGGGACTTGAACATTTTATGCTCCGGCGATGTCTTTAAGCTGGTGCGCGTGGTTCCGCTCGACATGTTTCCCCAGACGCAGCACGTGGAGTGCATTGCGGATTTGCGGCTGAATGTGCGACTGCCGCAACCTGCCGGCAACGGTGAAACAAACAGGGTTGGCGCACCCGCTGCGGGGAACGATGGCTCCTCGTAAACCGGCCTCGCGAGTCGAGGATTCCGCCATTGGAAGAACGCTGCGCGCAATGGGTTCCCGGCCGTTGCCGTGCCGTAAACTGCTTGCAAATCGAATGTCCGTTACCCCACTTTTAGCCGCCCATGACGAAGCCTAACAAGACCAGCCCCGAACGAAGCTTTGTTGCCGCTCGCCTGCCATGGATCCTGGGTGCTGGCGCCCTCCTGGTTTACCTCCTGACATTCAATCACTGGGTGTCGTTGAACAATCTTTCCGCAGTGTCGCGCAGCGCGGGATGGCTTTGGGGGCCCGAGCTGACATTGCCGTTGTTCTATGTTCTCACCTTTCCGTTCCGCTGGCTGCCGCCTGAAACCGTTCCATGGGCCCACAATCTGTTTTCGGTCGCCTGCGGATCACTCGCACTGGCGCTGCTCGCGCGGGCCGTGGCTCTGCTGCCGCGCGACCGCACGCACGATCAGCGGCTGCGGGAAAAGGGACGCGTCCCGCTGCTCAGCGGACCGCTTGCCTGGATCCCGCCGGTTTTCGCCGTGGTCGTGTGCGGATTGCAGCTGACGGTCTGGGAAAATTCCACGACAGGATCGAGCGACGTATTGGATCTGCTGTTGCTGGCGTATGTCGTGCGCAATCTCCTGGAATATCGGATCAGTGAGAACGACTCATGGCTGCTGCGAGCGGCTCTTGTGATGGGATTGGGGATGGCGAACAACTGGCCGCTGTTCGTGCTGTTCCCTGGGTTCGTTGTGGCGGTTGTCTGGATCAAGGGTTTCGAATTTTTTCAGCCGCGCTTCTTCATGCGGATGATCGCCTGCGGCATAGCGGGAATGCTTTTATATCTGCTCCTGCCTGCGATTCACGTGCTATCCAGCGCGCCGCTGTACAATTTCTGGAATGCCTTGAAGGTGAACCTGACTGCGGACAAGCAGGCCTTCATGCATTTCATGGGCGGGGGGCGGCCCAGCGTCCTGGCCCTGCTTGCGTTTACTTCACTGCTCCCGGTGTTGATCATCGGGATCCGCTGGCCTTCCAATTTCGGTGATCCCAGCCGCATGGGCAGCATGATTACACGGTGGATCTTTCATTTCGCCCACGGCGCGCTCCTCCTGTTTTGTCTGTGGCTTGCGCTCGATCCGGTATTCAGCCCCCGCCGGCTCGGATACTCGATGTCGGTCCTGGTCTATCTTAGCGCCCTGAGCGTGGGTTACCTGACGGGATATTTTCTGTTGGTTTCAAGGCCCGTGGTGGATCGGATGGGGCGTTCCTCGCCGATGCAGGGTGTGTTGCACAAGGTGACGATCGGCACTGTTGCCGCGCTGCTTGTGATTACGGGGGCAGGACTTTGTGTCCGCAACCTCCCGCAGATCCGGATGACGAACGGTCCGGCGCTTCGCGAATACGCTGCGGAACTGGTCCGTGACCTTCCGGAAAATGCCGTTGTGCTCAGCGATGACGCGCGCCGGACTTATCTCGCCCAGGCTGCGGTGGCTCGTGCGCCCGGCAAGCGCCTTTTCATCGATACTCAACTGCTCACCGTTCCGGGATACCACGGAGCATTGAAGCAGCGATATGGGGAAGCCTGGCCGGAGGTGGTAAAACCGCAGTCAAAGGAAGAAGTGAAGCCCGGCGTCATGATCAACATCATGCATCGGCTTTCGGAAGCCCGGCCAGTCCGCTACCTGCATTACAGCTTCGGCTATTATTTTGAAATGTTCGACCGGCGTCCGCATGGCATAACGATGGAACTGGTTCGCTTCACCACAAACTCCCCCTACATCTCGCCCGTCACTGGAGAAGAGATTGCGGCGAACGAACAATTCTGGACGAGTCATCAGGCCGCTCTGGATCGGCTCGTGCCCTTTATCGCGCCGCCGGCCGCGTCCACCAACAAGTCGTTCTCGGATGTCCTCCGCAACAAGTTGCAGCTGCGTTTCCAGCCGAACGCAACTGCCGTCGTGCTGGGAAGCTATTATTCCCAGGTGCAGAACGCGTGGGGCGTCAATCTTCAACGAGCCAACCGCGTGCGCGAGGCCGAAGGCCATTTCAAGTCCGCGCTGCGGTTGTTTCCCGATAATCTCGCCGCAGAGAAGAACCTGGCCTTCAACGCCGATCTTCAGGCGGGCCGCCCCGCCGAGCTGCGCCCGCCAAAATCGATGGAGGAAGAGCTCGGGCGTTATCGCAGTTGGGAACAGGTCATGCGCGACACCGGCCCATTTGATGACCCGACACTGAGTTTCGTCATCGGCATGGGTTTCGCCCAGGGCAATAATTTTCGCCAGGCGACGCATGCCGTCGAACGTGTGTATCAGGTGCTTCCCGGAAACCTGCAGGTCGCCTTCTGGCTGTCGCGGCTTTACGTGATCACCCAGCAGCCTGCCCGCGCCTCCGAATTGCTGGCTGTGCTGCGCCAGCGGCAGGCGGAACTTGCCGAGCTCGGCATTCGCAAGATCGACATGTTGCAGGCCGAGGCCGGCGCACTCTATGTCAGTGGCAGGCGCGAACAGGCGGACCAGCTGGTGCGCGACAGCTTGAAGCAAAATCCCACCGACTTGCAGACCATCACCACCGCGCTCGAAATTTCAAAGGTGTTCCGCAGCTACACGAACGCGATGCTGTCGATCAATCAACTGCTGGAAGTCCGGCCCGACAACATTTCCGCGCTGGTTACGAAGGGCGTCTTCCAGATTCAGGCCGGCGAATTTCAGGCTGCACTCGAACCGCTTAACAAGGCTTTGTCGCTCCAAAGCACGAACTATGGCGCGCAACTCTATCGCGCAATGGCGCTCCTGAACGTCAACCAGCTGGACGCAGCCGCAAAGGATTACACGCAACTCAGCAAGGTGTTCCCGAACTCCATCGATGTTCACACGGGCCTGGCGGAGCTCGCCGTCCGGCGCAAGGACACCAATACCGCGCTCCAGCACCTCGAGTTCTGCCTGCGCAATACTCCTGTCGATTCCCAACAGGCTCACTTGCTGAGCCGCCGCATCAGCGAACTGCGACCGCCATCGCCGTCGCCAGCCGCATCGCCGTGATCGAAGCGCTGCCATGCGCATCACTCACGTCATCACGCGGCTCGTCGTCGGCGGCGCACAGGAAAACACCATCGCGTCGGTTCACGGATTGCGGCAGCAACCCGGATTCGACCTCAAACTGATTTCAGGTCCATCCATCGGGCCCGAAGGTTCGATGGAATCGGAAGTCGCCGATGTTCCGGGTTTGCTGGCCCTTGTCCCTGAACTGGTGCGCCCCGTGCATCCATGGAAGGACTGGATCGCGCTCCGCCGTCTCACGCGCATTTTCCAGCAAACGCGTCCCCACCTGGTGCATACCCATAGCGGCAAGGCAGGCATCCTCGGTCGCATGGCCGCCGCCAGGACCCGGGTGCCGATCGTTATTCACCATATCCACGGCCCATCATTTGGACCCTTCCAGGGAGCGCTCGCCAACGCTGTGTTCACCGCCGCGGAACGCTATGCCGCCCGGTTCACGGATCACTTTTTCTGTTCGGCGCAGGCGATGACCGACCTTTATCTGTCCGCAGGAATCGGCGTCCCAGCGCAATACACGCGGGTGTTCAGCGGGTTTGACGTGGATGCATTTCGGAATGTACCGGATGCCGCCGCGCTTCGCGCACGTCTTGGATTTTCACCTGCCGACTTTGTGATCGGAAAGATTGGCCGCATCACTGCCTTGAAAGGCCATGGCGACCTGCTTCGTGCCGTCAGGGATCTCCTGCCACATGTGGCGAACGCTCGCATCCTGTTCGTGGGCGACGGCTCGCTGCGTCAACAGGTGGAAACCCAGGCGCGGGAACTTGGCCTTGCAAACCGTGTGACCTTCACTGGCTTGGCCGCTCCAGCCGACGTCCCTGGTTACATCAGCGCGATGGATTGCGTTGCGCACCTGTCGTATCGCGAGGCGTTGTCCCGCGCACTGCCGCAAGCGCTCGCCGCCGGCAAACCGATCATTGCCTACAATTTCGCGGGGGCCAACGAAGTCTGCATGAACGGCCAGACGGGCTTCCTGGTGGATGTGGGAGCGATTGCGACAGTGACGCAATGTTTGCTCAAGCTGGCGCAGGATCCTGGATTGGGTGCGGTTTTGGGAAAACGGGGACAGGAACTTGTGGCCGAAAATTTCACCGTTGAAAACATGGTGCGCCAGCAAGCCGAGGTGTATCGCAGGCTTGCCCGCGAAAAAGGAATTTCGCCGTGAGTTTCAACGTGCTCTACCTGGGGGCGTTTACGGCGGCGTTTGCGGTGTGTTTTGCCACCCTGCCACTCTGGCGGCGCTTTTGCATCCGGCGCGGGCTCGTGGATGACCCTGGCGAACGCAAGATCCATAATGCAGCCGTTCCGCTCGCTGGAGGATTGGCAGTGATGACGGGCCTGATCGTGCCGACAGTCACCGCACTCGGCTTGCTGCTGATTGCTCCGGCAATGCTGGATGCTGATCTGTACGGACGCCTGAGCCATGGACTTCGCGTTCGATCCGTGGAATTGGCCGCCATTTTTCTCGGCGCGATTGGAATGCTGCTGGTTGGCATTTGGGACGACAAACATGAATTGAAGCCAGCCTTGAAGTTTGGAGCGCAAACAGTCGTCGCCCTTCTGGTTGCGGCAGCGGGTATCCGGATCACGCTGTTCGTGCCGAGCGTGATCTTCAGTTGCACCATCACGGTGTTATGGATTCTCACAGTGATCAACGCCTTCAACTTCATGGACAACATGAATGGCCTCTGCTCGGGCCTTGGCGCGATTGGATCGGCTTTCTTTGCGGTCATTGCGGCAGGCGCGGGCCAGTATCTGGTGGGCTTGATTGCGGCGCTCACCTGCGGCGCACTCGTGGGTTTCCTGCCGCACAACTATCCTCGAGCCCGCGCTTTCCTGGGAGATTCCGGAAGCCACCTCGCTGGGTATCTGCTCGCAGTGCTCGCCATCCTGCCGCATTTTCACACGCCTGAAGCGCCCCGCGCGTGGGCGGTGCTGAGCCCGTTGTTCATTCTCGCGATACCCCTGGCCGATCTGTGCTGGGTAGTGCTCCTGCGCACGGCCGCGCGGAAACCATTTTGGATCGGCGACACCAACCACTTGTCGCATCGACTGGTGCGCCGCGGCTTCACAAAACCTGCCGCAGTCCTGTTGATCTGGTTGCTTGCAATGGCGCTGGGCCTTCCTGCCTTGCGTTGAATGGAACCAAAGGAGAACCCGCGGGGATTCCCTACGCGTCGGGTTTGCTGCTCGCCGCGATGGCTTCCGAGAAGAGGCTGAGCACCTGCGCGCGGGCGAGTGCGCCGACGAGGCGATTCTCCTTCAAGGTGCTGACGACGGGGATATTGCGCTGTTCACTCGTGAGGACGACCGGCAAAACATCCAGCAGACGCTGGTTGGGTGTCACGCATGGCGGCGGCGGGCGCATCACATCGTATGCAATGATGGCCTTCAATTCCGCGCCGCCATTCAGGTATTCCTTGAGATCGTGCAAAGCGACAACGCCGATCAACTGGTCGCGCCCATCCACAACGGGCAGGAAATTATTCGGACTGCTCAGGAAACGTTCCGCAATCGCCGCGAGAGTTGCATTTTCCCGAACGGGCGCCACAGGCGCCTGCATGACATCAGCCACAATGCGCTCCGTCGCTGCGCCAGGATCGGTGCTGTCCTGCCGCACGTTCAGTCCCTTGCGGCGCAGCGGCTCCGTGTAAACAGATTCCGCCACGAACCGCCCGGCAACCAGGATTGAGACGACGCAGCCAAGCATCAGCGCGGGCATGAGGGAATAATCGAGTGAAATCTCGAAGATCATGATGATGGCAAGCAGCGGCGACCGCGTTGTCGCGGCAAGGGTGCTTCCCATGCCGACGAGCGCGAACGCCGCAACGGGAAGATCCTTTGCGCCACCGACCTCGTGCAGGACCATTCCAAACACGGCGCCCAGGCTGGCGCCGAGAAAAAGAGTGGGTGTGAAGACACCGCCCACGGCCCCCGAGCCGACCGTGATCACGGTGGCAAGCAGCTTCGCGATGAGCAAACCGCCCAGCACCAGCAGCAGCTGGTTCTCTCCTGCGAACGGAGGACGAATCAACTGAATCGGATCGAGCAGCATCTGATTCGTGACCACGTAGCCATTGCCCCACACGTGCGGGAACAGTTGTGCAATGACCCCCACCGCAAGGCCGCCGAGCGCCACCCGCGCGTAGATGGGCAGCTTCATTTTCTCGAACATGGTTTCGCTGGAACGCAGCAGGAACAGGAACGCGGCACCGAGCATTCCGGCAAGCACACCCAGAAGGACGAACCACGGCAGCTGAAGCACGCTGGTGAAGTCAAATGATGGGACCGTGTACCACGGTTTGATGCCGAAAAAACTCCGCGACACCATTGTTGCCACGACGGAGGCGAAGACCAATGGCGCGAACAGGTTCATGGAAAAATTTCCAAGCACAATCAACGAGGCGAAGACTGCGCCTGCGATGGGTGCATTGTAGGCCGCTGCAATCCCTGAGGCGGCGCCGCAGCCGACAAGCATGCGCAATCGATAGGGCGGCCATTTTGAGAGTTGGCCCCATTTGGAAGCGAGAGTTGCTGAAAGCTGGGTGACGCCGCCTTCCCGTCCGATCGATCCGCCCGTGCTGATGCTCATCATCGACGAAATGAACTTTACGAGTGCGGTTCGGAAAGGCAGGCGGCCATCCCCGGCAACGACGACTTCAAGCAGGTTGCTGGAACCCTGCGGCCCGACGAGTCGCAGTCCCCAAAACAGCACGAGTCCCGCGCACAGTCCGCCGATCGCTGGGATCAGCAGGCGCTCCATTCCGGTCATCATCTCCGCGACCTCTGAAGGATCTCCCGGCCGTCTCAGGAACAGCAATTTGACGGATTCCGTCGCATAGTAGAACGCAAGGTTGACAAGGCCGCCCACCACACCCACGCCCCCGGCGAGCACCAGATGAAACGCTTCCTCGCTGAAACGAATGCGTTCGCGGATGCGCAGCAACCGTTGCCAGTGCCGTTGGAAAAAGGCACGTGAGGCTCCCACTACTTTCCTGGGTTCCAGTCGAGGCACAGAAAAAGATTACTGCCATTCGAGTATTTGACGAGTCGTGACTCACCCCGGCGGCCGGCGGTTGGAGCGAAGTAGCGGCAGGCATCCTGCCTGACGCAGAGGGGCGCGATTCCTCGCCGCCCGGAACAAAAACGATAAAAACCGCGGGCAACGGTGGATTTTCTTGCGCACGGCCGCGCCTAACGTTCATGCCGCCGGGCTGGAAACCCGGTTTCGACGGCAGGCAAGATGCCTGCCGGAACCGCAGGATCGCATTGCATGCGGCGCCTGCGCTGCATAACGTGCGTCAATGGGAACTCACTTTGCCGTCGGGCTTTCAAGATTTGTGGTGCTGCTGTTGACAGGCTTCAGCCTGCACGCCGCGGAACCCATCCTCACGGTGTCGCCCGAGGCATCACGACCCACTGCAACGTCCTTTCGCTTCTGGCTCACTGCGCTCAATCCATCCGCCCAAGCCATCCATTGGCAGCCTCCCGTGGAGCTGCATTGCACCGCGACCTCCACCCATGCGGATATTGCCATCCTTGCGCAGCGAGTCGGCACGCTCCCCGATACAACAGTTCAGCCCGGCACGTTCGCGCGCGTGGAATATCAGTTCTCCCTGCCTGCCAACGCCACGAACGATATTACGGTCCGCGTCCGCGAAGTGCCCGGCATGCTGATTACCTACTCAGCCGCGGCGGACAATACCGAGACACCAGTGCCCGTGCAATCGGGCGGACTTGTGTATTTCCTGAGGGGCCGTGGGGATGCCGCCAATGCGCGGAATTACGAACCGAACCAGTTCTTCAAGGAACATATTTCCGGACACGAGCCGCTCTATTTCCTGGCGGGAACCAAAACACCGAACGCAAAGTTTCAAATCAGCTTCAAGTATCGGCTGCTGAACGAGCATGGCTGGCTGGCGGAAGCCGCGCCGTTGCTGGGCGGCTTGCACCTCGCGTATTCGCAAACATCGTTATGGGACCTGGATTCCCGTTCAGCGCCGTTCTTCGATTCGAGTTATCGTCCCGAGGTGCTGTTTTCGAAGGAAGAAGTCTTCAGGTCGGCACAGGGATTCTTCACGTTGGATGTGGAAGGCGGCGTTCAACACGAGTCGAACGGCCGCGATGGGGCTGATTCCAGAAGCCTGAACATTGCGTATCTGCGTCCGCGATTCACCTTTGGTTCCGGCGACGGATTGCAACTCTCGCTCGCTCCGCGCGCATGGGTGTACGTGGGTGACCTCAGCGACAATCCCGACATCGAAGACTATCGAGGCTACGTCGATTTGCGCGCTGTGATCGGATGGAAACGCGGATTACAGGTTTCCGCGCTCGGACGGCTGGGCGATGACTCGCGTGATGGGAGCGTGACTGTCGATGCCACGTACCCGCTCATGCAACCGCCGTATGGGGCGTTGAGCCTTTATTTGCACGCCCAATATTTCACCGGGTATGGCGAGAGCCTGATTGGGTATCGCGAGCGAACGGAACAATTCCGCGCGGGCATTTCGCTATTTCGCTGAACTGGCCCCGCTTCGCGCAAGCCTTGCCGAAGCACGCGGCGGAAATGCTACGCCGTCTGAATCGGGGGCTGCACCACGGTTTTTGCGGACGTGTTTGCGGCTGCAATGGATGTAGTGGATACCGCTGCTGGAGGAGCCGATGTGCGTTTGCGCTTGTACCAGGCGATCGCGGCGCGGGTAAACTCCGAATCCAGGTAGTTGTGCAGCAGGCGCCAGGTCCATCGCTGCCAGCAGGCTTCTAAACGGAACGCGAGGAGAAACACCTGGTTTTCAAGGCGCTCCATGAAGGTATTCTGCGCAACCTTTTCACCGTACACGATCGATCGGGAAAAGCGCACCTTGCGAAAATGACGAGACTTGAACACCCGTTCGATCACGAGACGGTAAACACCCGGCCAGCAGGTGCTGTCGTGAAACGCAATGGTGCCGCCATTGACAACTTTGGGATACCACGCCTCGAAATCATCCCGCACGCCTTCGTATTCGTGCAATCCGTCGATGAAGATGAATTCCACAGGGTCATTAAACGTCTTCGCAACCGAGGTGGAGTAATCCACATGGGGCACGATCATTTCGCTGACGCCCGCGTTGTCGATGTTCCGCTGGAATTCCTCGAACGTCCAAACCTTGCCGCCAAACATCGTCGAATGCTCAGGCGATCCCGTGTGCGGGTCGATCGCATGAACCTTCGCTCCGCACCCTTCCCTTGAACCAAAACTCATCCAGATCGTCGACTTCCCCTTCCAGGATCCAATTTCCACAATGCGTCCCCTGCCAGTGCAGCGATTCGCCAACTGGTAGAGGATTCGGCCTTCCTTGGGATGCAACCAACCGTCCACTTTATCTGCCTGAGCTTCGACGTGTTTCATAGGATTGGTGGCGATCCTGAGACAAACCGTTTGACAAATCCATGGGGTTGGAACCGCCCATCCGGGTATGGGATTACTCCAGTCAAACAGGGCGGAAGTGGTGCACGAATGGCTGCACTGGCGGCCTGTGCTAATTTGGTCCAATCAGAACATGACAGAACCCGGTTCATCTACCAATCAACATTCAATATGGGCTCCTCTCAAACGCCCGCTCTTTCGGGATCGCTGGCTCGCGTCGATCGTTTCGAACACTGGCGGCTGGATGCAGGATACCGCGGGAACGTGGCTGATGACCGCGCTCACCACCTCGCCGCTTCTCGTCGCGCTCATGCAAACCGCGGCAAACCTGCCTGTGTTGTTGCTCGGGCTTCCGGCGGGAGCGACTGCGGACATCCTTGATCGCCGAAGATTGCTGCTGTTCTGGGGCACATGGATGCTCATCGCTGCGGCAGCATTGAGCGTGCTGACACTTGGAGGCTGGGTCGGCGTTGGATCCTTGCTCGCCTTGACGTTTCTGCTGCGCATTGGAACCGCGATGAACGGCCCAACGTGGCAGGCGATCGTGCCAGAGTTGGTGCCAAGAAAGGAGTTGCCCGAAGCCATCGCGCTGAACAGCGCCGCGTTCAACATCGCGCGGGCGGTAGGCCCCGCCGTGGGCGGCCTGCTGGTTGCCGCGTTTGCGTCGGTGATGCTTGGAACGGGAATCGTGTTTTTGATCAACGCGCTGTCGTTCCTCGCTGTGCTGGTCGTGATTTATCGCTGGAAGCGAACGCCTTACTTCACAAGTGCCTTGCCTGCGGAACGGCTCGCAGGTTCGATACGCGCCTGCCTTCGGTACACGCGGTTCGCCCCCGCGATGCGCGCCATTCTCGTCCGCTCTTTCCTGCAGACCTTTGGCGTCAGCGCGATGTGGGCGTTGCTCGTCCTGGTTGCAAGAGAGAACGTGCAACGTGGAGCAACGGGTTATGGGATTCTGACCGGGGCGATTGGAGTCGGCGCGGTTTCTGGCGCGCTCCTGTTTCCCCGGTTGCGACGACGCTTCTCGGCCGATTGCATCGTTTCGGCAGCGAGCGTGGTATTTGCCTTGGTGCTGCTCGTGATGGCGTGGTTTCACCAATGGATCGTTCTCGTCATCGCCCTTTTCTTTGGCGGCATGGCATGGACCAGCACCACTTCCTGCCTCAATATCGCCGTTCAACTCTCAGTTCCTGCATGGGTCCAGGCACGGTCGCTCGGGATGTATCAGACCGTGTTCCAGGGCGGAATGGCCATCGGCAGCGTCGTCTGGGGAATCGTCGCCGAAAGCACCAGCACTTCCATCGCGCTCACGGCAAGCGCCGGGGGGCTGATTGCAAGCCTGGCAGTCGTCGGAAAGTTTCGGCTGATGGATTTTGCGGGGCAGGATCACTCCCCTGCCCGCCTGACGGTCGCACTCAGTCGATCCGCGCCGCAGGTGGTGATCGAACCCAACCCTGAGGACGGGCCAGTCCTGATTACCGTCACGTTCCAGATTGATCCTGCGCGCGCGGACGATTTCGTGCGTGCAGCGCAGGAACTGGGCCGGGTTCGGCGCCGCGATGGCGCGATTCGATGGGGACTTTTCAAGGATCCGTTTCATCCCGGCCGTTATGTCGAAACTTACGTAGTGGAATCGTGGCTCGATCGCCAGCGCCAGATTGAGCGGTTCACGGTGGCAGATCATGCGATACGCGATCGCGTTTGGAACTTTCATTCCGCGGCCGAGCCACCGGCGGTTTCACGCATGATTCTCGCGCGCCCCGAAGACGTTCCTCCGCAACCGCCGCTCACTGAAGTTTGACCTGCGCAAGGTTGCGCAGCCATTCATGGCGCTCCTCCCGCGGTTTCGCGGATAACTCCTCTGCGGCAATATAGAAAGCATCGACGTCGCCATCCTTCAGCCGCAGCAGCGCTTCAAATCCAGGCACGTAGTCGTAGTAGTTCGCAATCGTGTTCAGCTGCGCATTGTTCAACTCCCGCGCAAACCACGCATCGTAGCCGGCGAACCCGTCCCACTCCTCTTTCAGTCGCTGGTACTCACTGCGCAGGCCGGCAAACACCTGTTGCTTTTCCTGCCGCAATTGATCGGGCGCGGCTGGCAGCTCACGCGCAGCTTTCAGTTTTCCATCCTCATCGCGGACATCGCCATAAAGCCGTTCCAGACGCACACGCGTCTTCAGGATCAATCGGACGAACTGGCCGTTGCGTTTGAGCGACGCCTCATATCGCATCAGGCCGTTGGTGTCGGATTTGGAATGAAGCCAGCGGCGCGCGCCTTCTTCGCCGACCACCGTTGCAAACGCCTCATTGAAATCCGTGTCGCCCCGCGCAAACAACCGTTGATGTCCCAGCTCGTGAAAGATCACCTCAGCGAGTTCACTTTCTTCGCGAAAGATGAACGTGTTCAGCACAGGATCCTTGAACCATCCCAGTGTTGAATACGCCTGAACACCGCCAACGAACGTGTCGAAACCCTTCCTCCGCAATCGCGCTGCCGTTTCCTCAGCCCCATCTTTCGCAAAGTATCCGCGATACTCCAAACGCCCCACCAGCGGATACCACCACGTCTTCGGTTCGAGCGAAAATTCGGGCGCGGCCTGAACGTTCCAAACGACGTAGGGCCGCCCAACATCCACATAGGATTGATAGTGGCCATCGACCGGCAGCTTCAAAACATCGCGCGCGAACTGCCTTAGCTCCTGCAGGAGTTCGAGTTGGCTCTTCAGGACTGCCGGAGTTTGTGGATTCGCGATCACTTCCTCGACGGGTTGCTGGCCTGCAAATATCTGGTACTGGCCTTTGATTGCCTGCCCGTAAAATTTCAACGTGCGGCAACCGCACACAGTTCCGACGAAAAATAGAACAGCGAGAACGTACAACGCGCGGCGAACTCGCGGCCTGTGAAACAACCGGCGTGCGAAAGTGGGAATCATTCAGGGGAAACGTAACAAAGCATGAGCCGGGAATCTCCGGCAGGATGCAAATTCTTGATCGGCGCGCGCAATACCATTACCCGCGATGCCGCCCCGCAATCTCTTCCACCTCAGGTTTAGCGCACTCGAGTCCCCAGTATTGCGTGACGGACTTGGTTTCCATAACAGGTTCTGCCACCGCCGCAATGTACGCGGCACCCTGGAAAAATCTAATGAGGAAAAACAGAACCTGGGTTTCGACGGGGCTTGGAAACCCGCGGCAGCAGCGCCGCTTGAACCTTGAACCCGCATGCTTGATCCTGCTACAACCTGCCGGTGCCTAATGATGCCGTCACGTGGAAATCGCTCAATGCGCCTCGCTCCCTCAGCCTCATTGCCGGTCCTTGCGTGATCGAGAGCGAGCAGCTCTGCATGGACGTGGCGGCTTTTCTCAAAAAAGCGTGCTCAAGGCTGGCCGTCCCTTTCGTGTTCAAGGCGAGCTACGATAAAGCCAATCGCACTTCGGCAAAATCGTTCCGTGGACCTGGCGCCGAAGCGGGCCTGCGGGTGCTTGCAAAAGTGCGCGACCGCTTTGACATCCCGGTGCTTACGGATGTGCACACCGCCGGCGAGGCCCGGTCTGCCGCGGAGTTCGTGGACATCCTGCAAATCCCCGCCTTCCTTTGCCGCCAGACAGACCTCATCGAGGCAGCTGCGCGAACCGGCCGGATCGTCAATATCAAGAAAGGCCAGTTTTTGTCGCCGAACGAAATGGGCCAGGTGGCCGCCAAAGCAAAAGCTGCCGGCGCAAAAAAAATCCTGCTGACGGAGCGTGGCACCACGTTTGGTTATAACAATCTTGTGACGGACATGCGTGCGATTCCGATCATGAAAGGCTTCGGATTTCCTGTGATCTTTGATGCCACGCACTCGGTTCAACTTCCCGGCGGCGGAGGCGATCGATCCAGCGGGCAGCGCGAGTTTGCGCCCGTCCTGGCCAAATGCGCAGTTGCTGCAGGCGCGAGCGGCGTGTTCATCGAAACCCATCCCGACCCGGATAACGCCCTGAGCGATGGGCCAAACATGATTCCGCTTCGCGACATGCCGGCGCTGCTGAAAGCCCTGCTCCGCGTTTCCGACGCAGCGCGCGGCTCATGATTTCGCGAGTCACCTGAAATGACTACCCCTGGCCTGCCACTGAAGCTCCGGCCGCGATTGCGGCGAATCAAATTATTTCTCTGCGATGTCGATGGCGTCCTGACCGATTGCGCCGTATGGATGGGACGGGACGGGGAAACCAAGCGTTTCAACATCCGCGACGGCCTCGCGCTCAGAATCATGCAACACTGCGGTATCAAGGTGGGCTGGGTGTCGCGACGCCCTTCGAAGGCAACGCAGGAGCGCGCGATGGACCTGAAAATCGATTTCCTGGTACAGAGCGATCACGATAAGCTCGCGGCGGTCGAAACTATTCTGAAGCAGACGGGTTTAAACTGGGAGGACCTGTGTTACGTCGGGGACGATAT
This sequence comes from Verrucomicrobiia bacterium, assembly GCA_035629175.1. Classification (NCBI taxonomy): domain Bacteria; kingdom Pseudomonadati; phylum Verrucomicrobiota; class Verrucomicrobiia; species Verrucomicrobiia bacterium. Next base: position 16,791 of record DASPIL010000108.1, read on the forward strand.
TGTCGACATCTGCGTCCTCAAACGGGCGGGCCTTGCGGTCGTGGTTGCGGATGGGACGGCTGAAACGCGGGAATACGCGCATTACATCACATGCGCCGCAGGCGGCCATGGCGCGGTGCGGGAAACGATCGAAATGATATTAAATGCACAGAACAAGTGGAAACAGGTGGTTGCTGACTATGCCGCGTAACACGAAGCGCGCCGTCCTGCTGCTGTCGCTGTGCGTCTGCATCGCCGGGCTGGCGCGTGCGCAACAGGTGAGCCGCGTGTCGGGAACCAGCTTCAAAGTCCAGCTGGAAACCTTCCCTGCCCCTTTTGAAACACAGATCAAAACCTCGCTCGAGGGCAAGCGCGCGGAACCCCAGCCAGGCGGCTTCATCATTTTCACCGAACCCCAACTCAAGCATTTCAATACAAACGGAAGCCTGGAAATCCAGGTGCGCGCACCGGAATGCCTGTTGAACCTGATGCAGCGAACCGTCAGTTCGACCAACACGCTGCAAGTCGAATTGACCGACGGCAGGTTCTACATGGAGGGCCGTGGTTTTCTTCAAATGACAAATGGAACCCTCCTGCTCTCGAATGACGTTCGTACGGTGATCCGAACCACCATGAAAGCCCCTGGCAAGCCATGAAATCTCTTTGGTTCACACTCGCCCTCGCTTCCGGCATCGCCAGCGCTGCGGCCCAGGATTTCTCCGCAACGGCCGGGATCGCCAATCCCCCGCCCGCCACCAACACCGCTGAGGCCACCCCGGCCGCCGCGGGCGTGGTTGCCTCCCTCGTTTCCGCGACGAATCACATTGAAATTGAGAGCGACCAGGCCGAGCTGCGGACGGAAACCAACTATACTGCGATTTACACGGGAAATGTCCGTGCAAACTACGGCTCTGCAAAACTGACGTGCGAGCAGCTCACCATCCGCGCGGAGAAAGGCGCAGAGCGTCCGGAATACATGCTGGCCGACAGGAACGTGATCATCCACCACATTGACAAGGATGGGAAACCGATCCACGCGAGTGGCGAACGCGCGGTTTACGCTTACGTCAGGGAACCCGCGGGCACGAACGAGCTCATCACCTTGAGCGGCGATGCGCACATCACTTCGAGCTCCGGCGAATTCATGGGCGAGGTGATCACCTGGAACCTGACCACGGGAACTGTCCTCGGCTCGCGCCAGCGCACGATCATCAACATGAAAGACGATGCCGCCTCGCAGGTGCCGTTTGGGAGCAGCCGCACCAACTCGCCATGAGCGACTCCACTGCAACGCTGGTTCCGCAAGCAGACAGCGCCCCGGCCGCAGCCGCACCGCTGCTCGCCACAAGCAAGCTCGTCAAGGAGTATCGCCAGCGCCGCGTCGTCAACGGCGTTTCGATCAGCATCGCAGCAGGCGAAATCGTTGGCCTTCTCGGCCCCAACGGCGCGGGCAAGACGACCACTTTCAACATGGTGGTGGGTGTTGTAAAACCTGACGAGGGCGAGGTGCGCTTCCAGGATCGGAACATTACAGGCCTGCCGATGCATCGGCGCGCGCGACTTGGGATTGGTTACCTGACGCAGGAACCTTCCGTATTTCGCAAGCTGACCGTTGAACAGAACATCCTGGCGATTCTTGAAACCTTGAAGATCGGCAGGCAGGAGCGCGCCATCCGCCTCAAGTACCTGCTTGAGGAACTGGACCTGACGCCACTCGCCAACAGCAAGGCGTATCAACTCAGCGGCGGCGAGAAACGCAGGCTCGAGATCACGCGCGCGCTGGTGACAAGCCCCAAGCTGCTGCTCCTCGATGAGCCGTTCAGCGGCATCGATCCCATCGCCGTGTACGAGGTGCAAAAAATTGTGCGCCGACTGAAGGACCGCGGGCTTGGCGTGCTGATCACCGACCACAACGTCCGCGAGACGCTCAAGCTGATCGACCGCGGTTACATCATTCACAAGGGCCAGGTGCTTGTGGAAGGCAGCGCTGAGTTTCTGGCAAACGATCCGAAGGCCCGGGAGATTTATCTCGGTCCTGAGTTCAACATGTGATCCATCTCTTATGCCCCTCCAACGCGACATCGTCACGGTCGAGAAGTTCTACACTGATCACGCCGATGACCTTGGCCTGAAGCTGATTGCAGGCGCGAATGGCCTGAAGCGCATCATTCGCGAACCCACCGTGAATCGGCCAGGCCTTGCCCTTGCGGGCTTCACCCGCTATTTCGCGAACAAGAGGATCCAGGTCATCGGAAACGCCGAGGCCTATTTCCTCAAGGCGCTCACGGCGGACGAACGCGTGAATCGATACGAGATGTTGCTCGGCTACAAGATCCCCTGCTTCGTGTTCAGCCGCGACCTCATGCCGGACAAACAGTTTCTAAAGGCGATGGAAGAAGCCAATGTTCCAGCCTTTCAGACTCCGCTGATCACGATGAAGTTCATCAACCTTGCCACCCTCGCGCTTGAAACGATGTTCGCGCCACACGGCACGGAAATGGGCAGCATGGTGGATATCCTGGGCGTTGGCGTCATAATCCGCGGTGAAAGTGGCATTGGAAAAAGCGAGAGCGTGCTTGCCTTGATTGAGCGCGGCTACAGCCTCGTTGCGGATGACATCACCAAGGTGACGCTCATCGACGGCCACGACGTCATCGGGACGAGCGCGGAATTGACCCGCAATCACATGGAGGTGCGCGGCATTGGCATCATCAATGTCGCCGCGATGTTCGGCGTGAAGAGCATTCGGAGCAAAAAACGCGTCGATCTGATTGTGTCACTCAAAGGGTGGAACCAGGTGGAGGATGTTGATCGCGTCGGAATGGAACAGGAGTTCGTGAAGATCCTGGGAATTGATGTTCCGCACATTACGATCCCCGTGCGCCCCGGCCGCGACCTGGCCCGGTTAATCGAGGTCGCAGCGTTCCAGACAAAACTCAAGATGTCCGGGTTCAATGCGGCCAAGGAACTCAACGATCGGCTGATTGCCCAAATGGCGAGTGCCTCAAAGATCTGAACCACGGCACAACAACCAGGGAAGAGAGAGCCGGCTGAAACCGGCTGGACAATGGGCGGGGTCTAACGGAGGCGGAAGGTGATGCGGGCTTTGCTGAGGTCGTAGGGCGACATTTCCATTCGCACGCGGTCGCCAACGGTGAGGCGGACAAAGTGTTTGCGCATCTTGCCAGAAATGTGGGCTAGAACCTCGTGCTGGTTGTCCAGCATCACACGAAACATGGTTCCAGGAAGCACGGTTTTAATCACGCCTTCCAGTTCAATCGGTTGTTCACTGCTCATATACAATCACGGACTCCACAGCGATAGGTTTGGCCGGGAGATGCCAGCGGACACAGCCGCCAGAAAAGTGCGGGCCAACATGGACTCATGCACGGCACTTGGCAAGCCGCAAATCCGCGATCTCGAGGCGCCCGAGTTGACTCAAATTAAAAGACACCGGAGGGGAAGAACTGGGGGGAGGCCGAAAGGGTCGTTGACTCATGGAAAAAAGACACCAGGAGTCGGTGTGAATGAACATGGGCACGAAATGAAAAAGGATTGGTTGTCCAAACTACAGCTTCAGCACTCACGACGCGGTCGGGCGGGCAAAAGCAGGATGATTGATGAGTTCTGTGAAGACCATGAGCATGAGCGCAAGTGAAAACCTCGGCAACGGGTCATGCACGCGCTGCACACATGCGGCCGCACCCGGCAATATTGAGTGTGAAGCCGCCTGAAAGCCGGCGCTCTGATGTTGCTAGTTCCGATTCCGATTTGCCATTTGCCGGGACTGCCATCGGTGCACTACATTCCGGGCCGAAACACTATGATCCTGGTCATCGACAACTACGATTCGTTCACCTACAACCTGGTTCAATACCTGGGCGAGCTGAATGTGGAATTGCAGGTGAAGCGCAACGACCAGATCACGATCGACCAGATCCGCGAGCTGAATCCCGAACGGATTCTGGTTTCTCCGGGGCCCTGTTCCCCCCGCGAATCCGGTCTCTCCAACGAGATCATCCGCACATTCGGTCCGAAGCTCCCGTTGTTCGGCGTCTGCCTTGGGCATCAATGCATCGGCCACACCTTTGGCGGAAACGTCATTGTGAATCATCGCATGATGCACGGAAAAACCTCGCCGATTCGCCACAATGGCAAGGATCTGTTTGAGGGAATGCCCAACCCTTTTGCAGCGACGCGCTATCATTCGCTCGTCATTGAACGCGGTTCGATTCCTGATTCCCTGGAGATCACGGCGGAAACCGAAGAGGGCGAGATCATGGGGGTAAAGCACAAGGAATTTCCGATCTGGGGTGTGCAGTTTCATCCTGAAAGCATTCTCACCGAGAACGGACGCCAGATTCTGAAGAACTTCCTGAAGCTGCAGGCGCGCTGAGCGCGTTGCGTTCACGCGAATTTGGCGCGTGGATCCATTACGCGTTTGCAGATTCCACGATTCTTCCACGCATTACGCTGAAGCGGACTGAAGTCCGCGCTCCTCCGCACAATCCCCGTCTGGCCGAGAGTGCGCGGCTTGCCTATACTCGCGCACGATGAGCGAGATCACTCTGGTTTTGGATGCGATTGCGAACGGTGATCGTCGCGCCTCGGAGGATTTGCTTCCGCTGGTTTACGACGAACTCCGCCGGCTGGCTGCAGTTCGTCTCGGGCGCGAATCTGCGGGCCAGACGCTTCAACCGACGGCCCTCGTGCACGAAGCCTGGCTGAAGCTTTCCCGAGAGGGCAACCGAACCTGGCAGGACCGCGCCCATTTCTTTCGCGCCGCTGCGCAGGCCATGCGGCGGATTCTGGTCGATCGTGCGCGCCACAAGCTCAGCCTCAAGGGCGGAGGCGGCTTTGAAAAGATTGCCATCGACGAACTCGACCTCGCTGCCGCGCCGGTGGAAGATCGCATCCTGCTTGTGGATCAGGCCCTCGAGCGCCTGGAACAGGAGGACCCGGAAAGCGCGCGCGTCATCACCCTGAAATTCTTCGGCGGCCTGACGAACAAGGAAGTGGCCGCCATTCTCGAGATCACCGAACGCACCGTTGAACGGCAATGGGCCTACGCACGAGCCTCGTTGTTCGAAATGATCCAGGCTGAAATCTGAATGTGCGTCGGTTTTGATCTGGCCCTTTCGCTCTTCAGATGGAGAAGCGCCCCAATTGCGGGCAGCACAACGGCACATCATTTGGATGACTGAACAGAAACAGGTCGAGAAAGCGGTCTTTGATGCCGCATTGGCAATTGAGGATCCGGCCGCTCGGGAAGCATTTCTCGACCAGGCGTGCAGCGGCAACGCGTTGCTGCGAGCGCGCGTTGAAAAACTTCTGCGGCTGCAATCTTCCTCCGAGGAATTCTTTCGTATCAACGCAAGCGCCGTAGTCGCTACCCCGGCAGACTTGGCCGCGTGTTCCTCGACGGAATGCTCCGAGCTCGATACCGCGCCGGTTGTGATTGGGCGTTATCGGCTCCTTCATCGCCTGGGTGAGGGAGGTTGCGGAATTGTTTACCTCGCCGAACAACAGGAACCTGTTCGACGCAGAGTCGCCCTGAAGGTGATCCGCCTTGGCATGGATACCGAGCGCGTCATTGCGCGGTTCGAGGCGGAACGCCAGGCGCTTGCGCTGATGGATCACCCGAACATTGCCCACGTGCTCGACGCCGGGTCGACTGATTCGGGGCGTCCCTACTTCGTGATGGAACTCGTGACGGGAACCAAGGTGACCGAATACTGCAACGAAAACCGTCTCAGCCTTCGCGAACGCCTCATGCTCTTCATCCAGATCTGCCACGGAATCCAGCATGCGCATCAAAAGGGCGTGATTCATCGCGATATCAAACCCTCCAACGTGCTGATCACGCTTCACGATGGAGCTCCCGTTCCCAAGGTAATCGATTTCGGTATTGCCAAGGCGACCCAGGGCAGGCTCACGGACAACACGCTCTATACGGCCGCGGACCAGTTCATTGGGACCCCTGCTTACATGAGCCCCGAACAGGCGGAGCGAAGCGGGCTGGATGTCGATACGCGCAGCGACATCTACAGCCTCGGCGTGCTGCTGTACGAGCTCGTCACGGGACGCACTCCGTTTGACTCGTCAGAACTGATGAAGTCGGGCGTGGATGCAATGCGGCGCACGTTGCGGGATCGCGAACCGCGCCCGCCGTCAACGCTCCTGACCACGCTTGAGAAAACGGAGCTTCGAACAGTGGCCGCGCAACACCTCGCCGATCCGCCGCGCCTCATTTCGCTCGTCGCCGGTGACCTTGATTGGATCGTCATGAAGGCGCTGGAGAAGGATCGGCGTCGTCGATACGAAACTGCGAATGGCCTGGCGCTCGACGTGCAGCGTTACCTGAACAACGAACCGATTCTCGCACGGCCGCCGAGCCGTTTCTATCGCCTTGGGAAAATGATCAGGCGGAACAAGCTGACCTTCGCGGCCATATCCGCCGTCACGCTGACATTGATCGCCGGACTGGGAACATCCACATGGTTGTTCCTTCGCGAGCGCGAGGCGCGGAGGCGTGCAGTGGAGGCGGAGCAGCAGCAGATTCAATTGAGGAAGGAAGCCGACTACCTGCGCCAGGAGGCGGAACGGCGGCAGAAGCTCACGGAAGCAACGGTGCTCCTCAGCCGCGAACACCTGGTGGAGGCGGATCGTCTGGTCGCGGGAATTCCGGCTGCCGAGCCGAACCTCGAGTATGCCGCATTGTTCCGAACCCTCGGTGACTGGCACAGCGTTCATGGACGTTGGGAATTCGCCGCGCAGAGATTCCGCGTCCTGTTGCAGGCGAATCAACCCGAGGATTGGGATATCACCACGCTGGACTATCTCCGCTGCGGTCCTGTGCTGCTGGAAATGGGTGACGATGCTGGGTATGAGGAGTTCCGCAAACAAGCAATCAATCATTTCGCCGGCACAACAAACCCGCTTCCAGCAGAACGCGTGTTGAAGATCAGCCTTCTGACCCCCACCAGCAGCAACCTCCTACACCGATTGGAGCCGCTGGCGAAACTATCCGCGCATACGCTCGAGGGCGGTGTCACAGTGGAGCGATCCCTCGCAGCCTGGCGCTCGTTTTCACTGGCGATGTACGAGTTCCGCCGCGGAGAGCTTCGCACAGCGCTCGACTGGTGCAACAAATCGGTCGCCTTGCAAAATATAAATCCGGCTCGCGCTGTAAACGTGCAGCTCCTGATGACGATCCTGCGTTTTCGCCAGGGAGAGGTGGAACACGCGCGAGCAGAACTCTCGCGTTTGCGCGAAACGGTCGAGACCCGTTTCAACCGCGGCCTCGTTGTAGGGAACGGATCGGAGGGATTTTGGTTTGATTGGGTTTTCGCCCGCATCCTGCTGCGGGAAGCGGTGGATACAATCGGCGAATCGCATCGATGGAAGCCGTTGGAAACGTCCGAGTTGTAGCGAGGCTAACGTCGTTCATGTTTTTGAAGCGTCCGTCGTGGTGCTGGCTTCCAAGTCTTCTATATTGCCTCTTTCCGTAGCAGCTACGGCGGATGGACAGGTTTCCAAACCTGCGCCGCGTTGCAGACCCGGCGTGTGAAGCATTTCACCCGCACTGTGAACTCCTCCGCCCTGCCGACACGGAAATCGGCGATACAGTCCGGACTGATCGGGAGAAACATGTGCTACGAGACTGGAGGCCGCGTTGCGGCGCGGTTCTCGTCGACAAAAATAATTTGTCGGGTTTCGCGGCCGCTTTCCGCTTCCTTCTGCAGACACTATGAGATTCCACAACGCAGATTCAGCTCCCTCTCCTTCCACGATTCATGCTGAAAATTCGCGCCACGACGCCTTTACGCTGATCGAACTCCTGGTTGTTATCGCGATCATCGCAATTCTCGCGGCAATGCTTTTGCCCGCGCTTGCACATGCCAGGGAGCGCGCGAAGCGGATCAACTGCAACAGCAACCTGCGCCAGTTTAACATTGCCTGCCAGCTATACGCGGGTGAGAACCGTGACAAGTTGCCAGTCATGAATGCCGGATTCTGGCCTTGGGATATCAGCGTCGCTGCCGCCGATGCCCTGACCCAAAACGGCGCACGACGCAAAATCCTTTACTGCCCGTCGTTCAGCGATCAGGACAACGACACCCTTTGGGGCGGCGCCAATGGCTACCTCAATGGCGGTTATCGTGGAACAGGCTACGCCAACACATTTCCGGGTGGCACTTCCAACCACGGATTGATGGCCACCAACATCAATGAGTTCATCGTCCCCCGCGGCATCCGCAACGGACTGATCGTTCTTCCTCCACCGCCCCCAACTGATCGCGTG